>JBEBGT010000249.1:0-5594 GCA_040081365.1 Candidatus Eiseniibacteriota bacterium
GTCCCAGGGAATGGTCGAGATGACCAACCTGTCCATCGCGATCCAGAACAGCGTGCTGAGCGAGGCCTCGCACGGCCTGGCCCTGTTCGGCCTGTCGAACCCGGCCATCACCAATGTCGCGATCAACAACTGTTCCTCGACTCCCGTGCTGATGTCGGTGTCGGCCAATCCCAGCTACTCCGGCGTCACCTTCACCGCGAACGCGGTGACCGCCGTCGGCATCCAGGGCGAGGACATCGCCGTCAACTCCACCCTCCCGGTCCGCAACGTGGGCGGGTTCACGAACATCACGTATTACCTGATGAACGGCGCGCTGCACATGCTCAGCGGCGCGACGCTCACGGTCGCACCCGGCGTGGTGATCAAGAACCAGCTCAACGGCGGCGGTCTGGTCATCGACGGTGGATTGATCGCCGACGGCACCCCCGCCCTGCCGATCGTGTTCACCTCCGAACGCGACGACCTGTTCGGCAACCCCGCCGACACCAATGGCGACGGTGCGATCAGTGCCCCGGCGCAGGCGAACTGGAGCTACATCCATTTCACGGCCACCACGAACGACGCCGTGAGCATGATGGACAACTGCCGGATCACTTACGCGTCGTTCGGACCATTCGACGGCTACAACCCCGCGCTCTGGATCACGAGCGCCGCACCGCCGATCACGAGCACCCTGATCTCGAAGGCCACGTACGGCATCCGGGTCGATGGCGACGCCGCTCCGCTCATTGCAGCCTGCGACATCAACAACTGCGGTTCGGCGCCCATCGTGATGAGCGTGCAGTCGGACCCCAACATCGCCACCACGAACGTCTATTCGACCAATGTCTTCAATGCCATCGCGCTCATGGCGGAGACCATGTCGCAGAGCGCCACACTCAAGTACCGCCCTGGGGTGGGCACGCCCACGTTCGCCTACCTGCCCACCGGGACCATCACGATCCCCAGTGGCGTCACGCTCTCCATCCAGCCGCAGGTGGTCCTCAAACCCAGCTCGTCGTTCGCGGTCTTCCAAGTCAATGGCGCGCTCAATTGCGTGGGCAGCAACGCCACCACCGGCCGTGTCGTGTTCAGCTCGCGCCGCGACGACAACCCGATCTACGGTGGCGACACCACGCCGAACGACTCCAGCACCCCGCAGGCCGGCGACTGGGGCTACATCCAGTTCAACGACACCGCGGTCGACCCGGCCTGCCTCCTGCGCAACATCCTGTTCCAGTTCGGTAGCACCAACCAGAGCCTCGGCGTGGTCTCCGCGCTCAGTGCGAACCCCACGCTCGCCCGGCTCGAGTTCTTCCAGAACGGCACCGCAATGACGTTCGGTGGCAGCTCGAGTGCGCGCGCCGAGTCGGTGACGGTGCTCAACTGCACGCTGCTGCCGATCACCCAGTCGCTCGTGGCGAACCCCACCTACTCGAACATCACGCTCGCCAACAACCAGTACACAGCGCTGGGGCTGCTGGGCGAGACGATCGCACAGGACGTCCGCACGCCCGTGCGTTCTCTGGGCATCTACAACAACATCCAGTACGCGCTCGAGGGCAATGTCAGCATCGCCTTCGGTGCCAAGTGGACCATCGACCCTGGCGTCGTGCTGAAGATGGGCCGCATCTTCAATGACCCCCTCGGCAGCTCGATCACGATCGACGGCGCGCTGGTGGCCCGTGGCAAACCGGACAGCCTCATCGTGTTCACGGCCAGCCCCGACGACCTCTTCGGGCAGGACATGCGCTCGGACGGCGCTCTGACAGCCCCCGCCGCAGGCCAGTGGGGCTCGATCTCGTTCAGCGGGATCTCGAACGATACCGCTACCGTGCTGCAGCATTGCCGGTTCCGTTACGGCGGTTCGGGTGGCGCCGCGCTGCGGTTCACGAACTCCGGCCAGTCGCTGTCCAACTGCATCATGACCCTGAGCGCGGGTTCGGCCGTCAGCATCGAGGGCAACTCCACCCCAAGCTTCACGAACTGCCAGTTCGATTCCTCCACGAACGCACCCGTCACCATGTCGCTCGTGAGCGAACCCGTGTTCACGAACGTGCAGTTCCTGGGCAACTTCTACACGGCCTTGGGGGTCATCGGCGAGGCGATCGCCCAGGACGTGCTCTGGAAGATCCGGGCCGTCGCGGGTCGCAACAACATGCCTTACCTGCTCCAGAGCGCGCTCACCATCGGGCTGGGCGCCACCCTCACGATGCAGCCGGGCGTGATCGTGAAGTCCTTCTCGGGCGGCTCGATCCTGGTCCAGCGCGCCATGCAGAGCGAGGGGCGCACCGACAGCTTGGTCGTGTTCACTTCGTACCGCGACGACTTCTATGGAGGCGACACCAACAACGACGGCGCGCTCACATCGCCGACGGCGAGCGACTGGAACTACATCACCATCGACGGCACGGCCATCGACCCACAGGTGCGATTCCGCAACACGGTTTTCCGCTACGGCGGCTCCGGCACCACGCAGGGCGCGCTCCGGTGCGTCAACTCGTCACCGAGCGTCGATTCCTGCCTGTTCTCGTTCAATGCCGTCGGGATCTCGATCGAAGGCGCCAGCAATCCCCTCATCCATGGCTCCAGTTTCTTCGGCAATACCCAGTTCGCCGTCAACAACACGGGCAACTCGTTCTGCGCGAACGCCGAGGGGAATTGGTGGGGCGCCGTGAACGGTCCGAACGACGCTTCGAGCACCGCCGACCTGTGCGGGCTCGGCCTGAACGCCGGTTCCGGTGACAAGGTCAGCAATAACGTCGACTACCTGCCGTTCGCCACCAGCGGGATCCAGAACCCCCTGCTCGGAGACGTCAGCCTGAACGGCCAGGTGCTCGCGTTCGACGCCTCGCTCGTCTTGCAGTCGGTGGTATCGGCGATCGTCCTGAGCCCGCTGCAGCAGCTGGTCGCGGACGTCTCGGGGGCCGGCGGCGTGTCGGCGTTCGATGCCACGCTCATCCTGCGCTATGCCGCGGGCGTGATCCGGGCGTTCCCCGCTGCGGCCAATGGTGTGCGCCAGGCGCACCCGGACGCGGCCAGCGCCCTGTCGTGGCAGCGCGCGTCGCAGGCCGGGACGGCGACGCTCCGGCTGGGTGTGCCGGAGCGCACGCCGGACGGCTGGCAGGTGCCGGTGGTGACCGAGGGCACGCAGCAGGTGTACGCGGTCGAGTTCGCGCTCGCCGGCGCGCCCACCGCCGGTCTGTCCGAAGTCTCACCCACCCGCACCGGCACCTTGTACGCTCATGGCACGCAGGGCTCGCTCACGCGCGTCGCGCTCGCGGCGCTCGAGGCCATGGCACCCGGCACCGTGGCGCTGCTGCGCTTCCCGCCCGAGGCGAACCCCGCGCACCTGACGCTCATCGAGGCGCGGATCAATGAGAGCCAGCTGGGATCCGAACTCGTCGAGCCGGGCACCACGCTGCTCGCCGCGCCTGCCCCCAACCCCGCGGCCGGCCCCGTGTCGATCCGGTTCGCGCTCGGCACGAAGGAACATGGCCAGTCCGTCCGGGTCGTGGTCGTCGACCTCGCCGGACGCCTCGTGCGGCAGCTGCACGACGGCCCGGTGCCAGCCGGCACGCGCTCGTTCGATTGGGACCTTCGCGATGCGCGCGGGCTGCCGGCACAGCCCGGGTTGTACTTCATCCGGGCCAGCGCCGGGCCTTGGCAGGCCAGCCGCCGTCTCACCATCGTGCGCTGACGCGCGGACTGGAGCCGACCATGTTCGCACGCACCCAAACGCCGGATGCCTCGCTGGCGGGCCAAGCCCGCCGGCGCCTGTTGTGTCACCTCCTCGGATGGTCGCTGGCGGCGATCGCGTTCGTGCCACCACCCGCACACGCCGCTCAGGTCCAGTGCGGTAGCGCGAGTGGACTCGCGGGCGCCACGATCGACATCCCGATCACCAGCAGCACGCCGCTCACCGGGCTCGGAGTCCTCGCGCTCCAGTTCGAGCTCAACTACAACCCGGCCATCGCCACGCCGATCGCCATCGTCCAAACGGGATCGCTCACCGGTACCGCGGGCTGGAGCGCGGCGGAGTTCTCGGTGCAGCCGATCTCCGCCTCGCAGTCACGCCTCGCGGTGAGCACCGCGGGCACCAACGCGCTCGCCGGAACCGGGCCGTTGCTTTTCCTGCGCTATGCACTGGAACCGACACTCATCGCCGGGGGTGCCACGGGGCTCAACTTCGTGAGCTTCACCTACAACGAGGGCTCCCCGACCGACACCACGGCCGGCGGCACGCTCACGGTGTCGCCGACACCGCAGATCACCGTGTCCCCCGCCAGTGCCGTGGTCTACCGATCCTCGACCCAACAGTTCACGGCGTCGGGAGCGACGGCTCCGGTGACGTGGTCGACCACCGACCCCGCCATCGCCGGCATCTCGGCGACAGGACTGCTCACGGGGCTGGCACCGGGCAGTGTCCGGGTGATCGCGGTCGATGCCGCGGCCCGGCGTGACACGTCGAACGGCGTGGTCGAAGTGCGCGGCATGCGGCTGACCGCGGGCAGCGGGAGTGTCGTGCAGGGGTTCAACATCAACATCCCGCTCGTCGCCACCTCGATCAGCGGGCTCGGCGTGCGCTCGGGGCAGATCACGCTCACCTACAACCCGGCCCTGCTCACACCCACCGCGGTGCTGGCACCGAGCGGCACGCTGTTGAACGGATTCGGCCCCGTCGGGTTCGGCGTGCCGTTGCCCGGCACGGTGATCGTCGACTTCGCCGGGAACCATGACCTCGCGGGCACCGGCACCCTGTGCCAGATCCAGTTCACCGCCTCCGACCTCGCGACCGGCACCTCCGCACTCACGCTGACCTCGGCGCTGTTCAACGAACTACTGCCCGCGGTGACCGTGAACGGGTCGGTGCAGGTCACCGGCATCGGCACCCTGAACATCGCGCCCGACCAGGTGACGCTGCTCGCGGGCCAGACGCAGCAGTTCACAGTCACCGGCTCGCCCACGCCGACCCCTCCCATCTCCTGGAGCGTCGTCGACCCTGCGGTCGCGAGCATCGGACCCACCGGACTCCTCACCGCGCTCGCCGGAGGCGACACACAGGTGCGGGCACAGGACTCGCTCGGCGCGCTCGACTTCACCACCGCCGTGCACGTGTACGACTTCGCACTCACCGTCGGTACGGTCCAGGCGACTCCCGGCGCCACGCTCCGGATCCCGCTGCTCGCCGACCGCGTCATCGGCGGACTGGGGATCCACTCCTTCCAGTATGCGCTCCAGTGGACCGGCACTTCGATCCTCGGCGCGCACGCCAGCAGTTCCGGGCTCGCCTCGCTGTGGCATCCGACCGGGCTGGTGACACTGAGCGCCAACCCGCGCATCAACGTGGCGGGTGCCGGCGCGACACCGCTCGATGACAGCGACACCGACCTGCACGGCGTCGAGTTCGACCTGTCGCCCGCTGCGGTCCCGGGAACGAACGTGCCGCTCACGCTGAGCGGCCTCGTGTTCAACGAGGGCACGCCGCGCGCGCTCGTCACCCAGGGCGCGATCCAGGTGCGGAACACGGCGGATGTCGGGGAGAGACCGGCGGTCGTGCTCGGGCTGGCACCGTGCGAACCGAACCCGATGCGCGACGACGGCCGCATCCGCCT
>JBEBGT010000250.1:0-5593 GCA_040081365.1 Candidatus Eiseniibacteriota bacterium
GCGCGCCCCTTCCAGGATCGCCATGGCGGTGAGCGTCGAGGCCACCGCATCGTCCACCGGCCCGTAGGTCTCGCGACGCAGCGCCAGGGCCACGCGGAATGCATCGAGCGCAGCGGCGGGTGCGCGGCGCGATCGCTCGAGGTTGCCGATCTCATGGAATGCCCCCGCGATCGCGCTGGCGTGCGGCCCCACCGTCTCGACCCGCATGCGCAGCGCCTCCTGGTAGAACTCGAGCGCGCGCGGCAGCGCGGTCCCCCCGTGGTAATTCTTGAGGCTGCGCCCGAGCTGTTCATGCGCCAGCGCCAGTTCGGGATGGCGAGGACCAAAGGCCCGCTCCAGCGCCACCATGGCCGCGCTGGCCAGCGAATCCGTGCGCGCGATGCGCGACAACCGGAACGACAGGTCCGCCAACTCGAGCGCGGCGCTGGCCGTGGCGGCGGAAGCGGATCCGAGCAGCGCGAGCCGCGTGGCATACGCGCTCGCCGCGAGCCGTTCGGCAGCATCGAGCGAGTCATGCTGCGAGGCGCGACGGGCCGCACGCACATCCGCCGCCGCCTGCATCAACGAGTCGCGTTCGCCGCTCCGCCGCCCGGGCCACTCGCGCCAGTCCTCCAGCCCGCAGGCGAGTTCGCGAAGCTGCCATTCGGGAGCCCATGGCGCTCGCAGGACCGCCTGCGCGACGCGAAGGCGCTGCTCCGCCGCCTCCGGCTGCCGCGCTGCCAACAGCGAGTCGGCCTGTTCGCGCAGCTCCGGCCATACCGCGGCGAAGGGCCCGCCCGGTGCGGAGATCGGCTTGCAGCCCGTGAGGAGTGCCAGGAGCGCACCTGCGAGTGCGGGCGCGCCGAGTGCGCGGAAGCTGTGCCGGCTCGTCCGGGCCACCGGTCCGGAGGCGAGCCCGCGGCTCACGGTCGGACGGGCACCCACTCCGGCGAGGTCTCCAGTGCGCGCTCCAGTGAATCCGCCGCCACCTTGTCGTCATTCGCGCGCAGTGCGCGCACCAGGAGTGCGATCCCGTCGCGTTCGACCGCGAGCGGCAGACTGGCCCAATCCACCGAACGCAACAACGTGAGTGCCTCACGCGTGTGTCCCTGCTCGAGCCGCACGTGTCCCAGGTACAACCGCCGTGCCTGTTCGCTCGCCTCGCTCGTGCGAGCCGACTCGAACTCACGCGCCGCGCGCGCGAGATCATGGCGCGCATAGGCGGAGAAGCCGGCCTGCAGGTGTTCGTCCTCGCTCTGCCCCTCACGCCATAGCACGTCGCCGCTCGGAATGGGCAACCACGTGGTCGCGAGCGCCGGGGCGCGGCGCGCGGGCCACGCCCACAGCGCGAGTACGACCGCTGCCGCCGCAGCCGCGGCGACCGGCACGAACAACGGCAGTCGCACGAGCCTCCGGCGAGGGCGCCTGGGGACGATGAGCCTCGACTGTTCATGCGCGCTCGCGTGGGCTCGCAGCCGGCCCGCGCACGATGCGCAGGCGCTGGCGTGAGCGATCGCCTGGGCCTGCTCCTCGGCGGAGAGCAACTCCAGCACCACGTCGGCACAGCGAGCATCATCCAAGTGAAGCCTGTCAGTCATGCCCGACTCCTCGCGTGCGCCTTCCGGGGCGCAGGACCTCGAATGTCGCACGACGACCTGCCGTCGACCAGCGCTGCCACAGCAACACGAACGCCTGCGGATGCACGTCGGTGATCTCATGCCCCTTGCGCGTCATGCACTCCGAGATCGCCTCGCGCGCGCGCTGCACGAGCACGTCGACATGGGGCGCCTTGAGCGCAAGGGCCGCCGCGATGTCCCGGCTCGGTCGTTCGAACAGCGCACGCAGCGTCCACACGGCCCGCGAGCGCGGGCTCAAGGCCTCGAGGCAGTCCCCCAGGTCGGACACGAACTCCTGCGCCACGGTCATCTCGAGCGGTCCCGCCTCTCTGTCCGGATCGGACTGCAATGCCCGGTCCCACCCCGCGTCGTCGAGCGGCGGTGGGGCTTCGCGACCGCGACGCCGGGCCAGATCGACCAGGGCATTGCGCGCCACCCGCCACAGGTAACCCATGACCTCGTGCGCGGCGCGACCCGCCGGCTCCCACCGATTCCCTTCGGCCTGCTCGAGCAGTTCTAACGCCTTGGCCGCCGCCAGGTCCTCGAGGTCCTCGGCGCTCACGGGCACGATCCGGCGCGACTGCGCACGCAACGCGGCGAACACGGCGGCATGCAGCACCCGCCACAGTTCCGCGCGCAGCGCTTGCCGTCCGGCGCGGGGTGCAGCACGGAGCTCCGCGATCAGGGGGCTGACGCGGGCCGCCCAGAGGGGCGTGGCCGAGGGGGTGCGGTCCATGCCATCAGGTTAGCTGCTGTGCCCCCTCGGCGATACTCCCACGGTCGAGCCTCAGCGCCGGCCGCGTCCCCGGCCCCGTCCGTGCTCCTCGTTCTCCTCGGCGTCCGACTCGCCATTCTGTTCCCCATCGGCACCCATCCGGAGCGAGTCCGATCCACCGCGGGCACCTTCGCGGGCGTACCCTGCGAACGTGGCGTCCAGGCCCGCGGCCAGTACCCGCCTTTCCTCCGGGCTGAGCCGCGCCTCGGGGTGCGCGAGCAGGTAGTCGAACGGCGGCATCTCCTTCTTGGTGACCGTCTCACCGGCCTCCGAAGCCGCCTCGGCCACCTCCTCCTGACGGGGATCGAAGGCCGAGAAGTTGAGCTTGGCCCGGCCCTCCTGGACGTGGCTCTGGAGCCGCCACGACACGGGCGCGAGGACCGAGTACCACGGCCAGCGCGTCCGGTTGCTGTGGCAGTCGTTGCAGGCGCGCTCCGCCAGCTGCTGGGTGCGCGGAGAGTCCCAGACGGGACTCGCACCGTCGGCGGGCGCGGAGTGATCCCGGCCGTAGGGCACGAGCTGGATGGCGGCGAGCAGCGCGGCCGGGATGGCGAGACCCAGGAGCAGACGACGGGACGGAGACATGATGGCATCCTTTTGGCTTGGGGGGACCGCTTCGACGGGAGTTCCCGGTGGCACTCGCAACATGGGGCCGCACATCGCCCGCGCGCCATACGGCAGACGACGGAGGTTGCAGGCCCAAGTGCTTGTCCCGCAAGATGTCCGTCACATGACGGATGGCCACGGACCACGCCCCACCAGCGCACTCTCCCGCATCGTCGCCACGTTACTGGCACTGATGGCGGTGCTCGGGACCTGGGACCTGCTCACCGACGGCGCGCGCGAGCTCAACGGGCCCCACGGCCTGATCGACGTGGCGTTCGTCGCGATCGCGGCGCTCTCGGCATGGCTGCTCGGCCGGGGCTGGCTCAGCGCGGAGCGCTCGCTGGCGGGTGCGCGCGCCTCGCTCGCCGACGTGAACCGCTCGCTGGCACACCACCGACGTGAGCGCGACGCGTGGCGCGAGCGCGCGCAATCGCTGTTGCGCGGCCTCGGTGAGGCGCTCGACCGCCAGTTCGGTGCGTGGGGGCTCACACCAGCCGAGAAGGAGACCGCGCTGCTCCTGCTCAAGGGCTTCAGTCACAAGGAGGTCGCGAGCCTCACGCAGCGCAGCGAACGCACCGTGCGGCAACATGCCATCGCGGTCTACCGCAAATCGGGGCTCGCCGGCCGCGCCGAGCTGGCGGCCTTCTTCTTCGAGGACATGCTACTGCCCGCAGCCGAGCCGAGCGCGCCACCACCGGAGCCGCCCGCCGCCGGTTCATGATCGGTCCCGGCTAGGGCCGCGGCCGCAACAGGGAGCGGCCGACGAGCAGTTCGTCGACCTTGCGCGCCAGTTCCTCGGGCGTGAACGGTTTCGGCAGGAACGGTAGGCGCTCGTCCTGCACCAGCGCCTGAAGCTGAGGGGTGCCGAGGTTGCCCGAACACACCAGGATCGGCAGCCCGGGCCGCGTCACGCGGAAGCGCTCGATGATCGCCGTCGCGGGCGCACCGGGCAGCACCCCATCGATGCACAACAGATCGTCGTGCGCGATGCCATCCGACAACAACGCCATCGCGACGTCGCCATCGGCCGCCTCCCGGACCTGATGCCCGCGACCGCGCAGCGCGACCACCATGAGCTCGCGCACGGCATCATCGTCCTCCACCACGAGAATGGTGGCGCGACGTGTGGGCTTCGCCCGCACGGCCGGCGGACTGTCGGCGCGCGCCGGCGCGCTCTCGGGCGGTGTGGCGATGGGCAGTACGACGTGACAGACCGTCCCGCGTCCGAGCTCGCTCTCGAACTCCAGACGGCCGCCGGCGCGCTCGACGATCGCGCGTGTCGCGGCGAGGCCGACCCCGCTCGAGTTGCCGAACCCGCTGCCCCACGGCTGCTGCAGCCGCGCGCGGGCCGCCTCATCGAGGCCATGACCGGTGTCCCGCACCGAGATGACCACCCAGCGCGCGGGCTGCCCGTCGCTGCTCGCACGGACGCGCAGTTCGAACGACAGCCGGCCGCCATCGGGCATGGCATCGCGCGCTTCGAGGGCCAGGTTGAGCAGCACCTGCTGCATGAGGCCGGGATCCACCGCGACCGGCGGGACCTCGACGAGTTCGGAGCTGACCCGCACGGAGTCCGGCAGCAACCGGGCCAGATAGCGCACCCCGTCCTCGACCAACGCGCGCAGCGCGATCACGTGCGGCGGACCCGGGCGTTCACGCCCCATGGCCACGAGCCGGCGGGCGAGCTCCGCGGCATGGCGGCCGGCTTTGGCGATCGCGTCGTGCCCCTGCACGCGTTGCTCCGCGCTCACGTCCCCGTGGCTCAGCAGGTCGTTCCAACCCAGGATCACGAACAACGAGTTGTTGAAGTCATGTGAGACGCCGCCCGCGATGCGGCCGATCGCCTCATGACGCTGCGCCTCGATGAGCGCCGTCTCGGTGGCCTCGCGCCGCTGCTCGCTCACGAGGTGGCGCTCCCCGGCCTGTTCCGCGGCGGCCAGGGCCATGCCCTTCTGGCGCAGTGCCCGGTCGATGCGATCGGTGAGCCAGTTGGTCACGAACAACAACCAGCTGGTCATCGTGAACCACACGAGCGAGACGCGGAACCAGAGCGCAAGGGTCTCGCTGCTCGGGTGATCGCGATGCAATCTCAGATGGATCGCGACGCCGACCAGCAGGAGTGCGACCGAACTGCCCAGGAAGCCGAGCGAGGCACGCGGCCCGATCAAGACGGCGGACAGCACACAGGCGGTGGTGAGGCACAGATACGGGGTCGGCGACGGGCCGAAGCTGGCGAACAGCCCCGGCGTGATCACCAGGAACGCCCCCAGCAGGATGGCCGCATCGGCCCGGGGCGAGTGGCGCACCAGCAGCAGTGCCAACACCGCCACCGGGTAGACCGCGCTCACCATCCACACCGAGAGCGGCGGTGAGGCGGGCCAGTAGGACCCCAGCACCACCGCCAGCGTGAGGCCGGCCGTCGTGACGAGCACGCGGACCGAGTGGGCGGTGAGCGCGGTCCGCCACGAATCGAGTGACAACTCGAGCGCGGGGGCCGGCCACAGCCAGCGCGAGACCTTGGGCGGGGGCACCATGATCGCGCACTCTACACCCCCGTGGACGCACTCGGGTGGTGCCACTCCGGACCCGTGCTCACCCCGCCCCGCCGGCTGGACAG
>JBEBGT010000251.1:0-5588 GCA_040081365.1 Candidatus Eiseniibacteriota bacterium
CTCGAGCTCTTCGTCCTCGAGCCGCGGGCGGGCACCACGCGCGGGCGCGGCGCTGGCCGAAGCGGCGAACACGAGCGCACCGAGCAACACCAGCGAGGCGGCCCAACGAGGATGCAGCGGACGGGGAATGCCCTGCGGTCGGGACATGATGGGTTCTCCGAGGATGCGTACGCGACGGTGTGGGAGCGGCCTGCTCACACGCGTCGCCGCGGACCCACCCGGATCGGGGTTCGCGGCTGGCGTGCCGTACACGGCGGAGAGGGTTCGGGGAGAACCGCGCCGAGGCGAGAATCTAGTCGCACACTTGGCGCGGCCGCCACGGAAATCGTGCGAACGGCCGAACGCGAGGGCGCCGCGATCGATGTCGTTGAACTCGCCGTCCGCGAGCGCTCAGGTGCCCGACTCGCCGGGCTCGCCGGGCTCGAACGTCTCGTCGATGCCGATGCTGCCACGCTCGCACTGCGCGCACGGGAGGCGGAACCGGCGCAGGTCCTCGCGCGCGAAGGCCTCGGCGACGCTGTGCCGGGCCTCGACCGGGTCGCCCATGTCCATGGCGGCCCGCGCCGCGGCCACGGCGCGCGTCACGCTCGCCAGGGGCGCGCCATGCAGCGCGGGTTCGTCGAGGAGCGCGGCCGACTGCCCGCGCGCGAGTGGCGCGGCCACACGCGCCGCGTCGTCCGGCACACCGAGCCGCGCCCAGCCCACCAGGATCATGGCGCGGTCCCAGAACGTGGCGTGCTCGAACTCGGACTCGGCCGCGCGCAGCACGGCCCGCCCGGACTCGGCGAGCGGCGCCGCGGGGCCCGCGCCAGCAGCGCTCGCCCGCTCCACCAGCAACGACCACAGCAGTCGCCCGATGGTCGGGTCGCTCCAATACGGCGACGCCTCGCCCGCCTCCGCGCGCGCGCGCAACAGCGCGCCGGCAGCTGGCAGCGCGACCCCGGCCCCAGCCACGGCCTCGTGCACGAGCAGCGCCGCTCGGTTCCAGCGCGCCGCCGGGCTGTCGCCCGCCTGCGCCAGGTCCCGGCTTGCCGCCCCGAACCGCCCCGCACGCGCCAGCAGCGAACCGCGCGCCAGATGCGCACGCGGGGCGTCGTTCCCGACCGCCGTACCGAGCACGGCGTCCCAGCACGCCAGCGCCGCCGGCGCATCCCCGCGACGTTCGTGCGCGATGGCCAGCGCCGCCTGCGTGCGCGCACCACGGTCATCGGCCGCGAGCGTCAGGGCGTGACGATAGTCCCCGTGCGCCACCGCCTCGAGCAGTGCGACGCGCGCCGGCGGGTCGCCGGCGTGCGCCGCGGGCGGATCCAGGTCGGTCACGAACCGCGGACGCTCGGGCAGCAGCATGGCGAGCGGCTGCGGATCACCGGCCCACGCGGCCAGCACGGCGTCCAGGTGCTGCAGCTCGCCCCACAGCTCCACGAAACGCGGCAGGGCGTACAGCGGCGCGCCGCAGCGCGGGCAGCGCGAGCCACCCGCGGGGGCGCGATCCACGACGTGCGCGCTCTGGCACGACTCGCACCAGGCGTCGTGACCCGTGCGCGGCGCGAGCGCGGGCCCGACCCACGCCGTCACCGCGCAGGCATCGCAGGCCAGCTTCCAGCGCGTGGCGCTACTGGATGCCACCGAAGCTCTGCACGCGGGTGCCGCGCTCCACGAAGACTTCCTTCTGGTCGCGGATGCCCAAGCGGAAGTAGTACTCGGTCTCACGGCCGCCGAACGTGCGCGAGAACGAGGCATCCCAGCAGTGGATGCGCCGCGTGATGTTGTAACGCTGGAGCTGCACGGCACGGCTCGTGAGGTCGTAGCCGGCCTGGTAGTCGAAGATCCAGTTCTCGGTGAGCTGGTAGCGCAGCGTGCCGTTGATGGTCTCGTTCGAGCTCCAGCGCGGGTTACGATAGCCGCCGGAATACGAGTACGCGGCCTGCACGGACCAGCTCTCGCGGAACGACTCCTGGCTCTCCTCGCCCTCGGTGCCGCGCGCACTGGCCGCCTCGGACACGGTGCGGGCGGCCTGCGGACGGCCGCCGCCGCGGCTGTTGAACGCCGTGCCGATGTTGAAGCCGAACGAACGCAGCGGGCGGCCCTCGTAGACGTCGATGCCCGCGGTGGCGTCGGCATTGACGTAGCCGGGCGGCTGCAGCCGCAGCTGGCTCGACACCGCGCCCAGCGGGTGCTTGAGCCCGTTCTCGCGCCAGCGGAAGTCGTACGAGCTGGCCGTGGTCCAAGCCAGCAGGTTGTCGAGGCGCGTGATCTTGTCACCGCGCGTGTACTTGGCCTGGATGCGCTGGTCGAGCGCGATCACGGCGCGGGCCGAGCGTCGGCCCGAGAAGATGCCGATGTCGCCCACGTTGTCGAAGCGATTCACGATCACGCCATTGGCGTCGCGCACGAGCAGGTTCGGGAACTCCGGCGTGTACGACAGACTGGCGCTCGGGCTCACGACGTGGCGCAGTGCGAGCCCGGGAACCGGCGTGGTCACGGTGCGATACAACGTGGTCGACAGTCCGGCGCCAGCCGACCACACCGCGGCCGAGGCGAAGTCCTTGCCGGTACGATCGTGGTCGAACACCACGGCGTTGCCCGACAGCGACGGCGAGAAGTTGATCCAACCGAACAAGCGGCGCGAGTCCGAGAGCGCGAAGTTCGCGGCCGCGGCGCTGCGCTTGGTGCGTTCGTGCCCCACGATGTTGAGGCTGTCGGTGCGATACGTGGTGTCGCCCGCCGGGTCGATGATCTGGCGCAGGAACAAGCGCTGGCCCGTGACCACACCCCGATCGGTCTCAAGCCCGAGGTAGCGGCCCGAGAGGCTCAGGTAGGTCGAGTTGAGGGCCTTGCCGACCTTGTGATCCTTCATGAAGCCGTATGAACCCAGGGCGCGCGTCGGCAGCGAGACGCTCACGGAGGGCAGCGTCTGCGTGAGCGTCGGCAGTGAAGCCCTGGTGCCGGTGACGGGCCCGTGGAGCAGGCCCTCACCGTCGGGGTCCTCCAGCAGCAGGTCGGCGTCGAGGTCCTGGCGTCGGTCGACGAGCGCGTTCAAGGAGATCCAGTCGGCGTAGTGCGACACCTGCACACTCGAGGTGAGGAAGCGGTTCAGCCGCTGCTGCAGGGTCTGTCCCGAGCTGGTGCTGTTGTTGTAGTCACGGCTCGAGATGAAGTTGCCCAGCGCGGTGAGCCGGGTGCGCTCGCCGAGGGTCTGGGAGTGGGTGCCATAGAACTGGTAGTCGTCGCGGCCAGTCCGGTCGTTATGCTCGAACTTGCCTTCCATGTGCCCGTCGAACCTGTACAGCAGCTTGTAGTTGGTCTCACCGCGCAGCACCCACGCGGGGTCGGCCTGGTAGTAGTCACCGGCCGCGGTGAAGTCCATGTAGTCGTTGGGCGCCCAGTAGTAGCCGGCGTTGCGGATGAACTGGCCGGCCTGGCTGTTGAAGCCGAATTCGAACTGCGGCATCATGAACCCGCTGTGGCGCCCGGGCTTGATCGGGAACACGTAGAACGGCAGCGCCAGGATGGGCACGTTGCGGATGTAGAACACCACGGGCTTCGCGACCAGCTTGTCCTTGAGGTAGATTTTCATCCAGCGCGCCGCGAAGTGGAAGTGCGGCTGTTCCAGATCGCACGTGCTGTACGCACCCCCCAGCACGTCGAGCTGGTTCTCTCCGGCCTTGCGGATCTGCTTGCCGTGGTACAGGCCCTTCTCGTACGCCGTGGTGGCCTGGTAGATCGTGCCCACGCGCCGGTCCATGTCATAGGTCATGAGCTGGCCTTCGACCTGATCGCCCTTCTCGATGAGCTGCGGCCTGCCCTCCGCCACCAGTGTGTTCTTGTCGCTGTCGAACTCCACCTTGCGGGCGCGCAACTGCAGTTCGCGGTAGTCCAAGTGCGCATCGCCATCGAGCACGATGCGGCTCTTGGGGATCACGAAGTCGATGCGCGTGCCCTGGTAGGCCACCAGCTCCATGCGCGCCGCCGTGGTGTCGCCGACGTCGACGGCCGGGCGGTACTCCCCCGAGGCGCCTCCGGTGACGCGTGCGCGGTCGATCTTCTTGTCCTTGAAGTACACCAGGATGGTGTCGCCCTTGGCCACGTTGTGCTCGGCGGTCTTGCCTTCCTTGGCGGCGGCGGTGTAGGTGTTGCGCGCCGCCCCCACGGCCATGAGGCTGTCGATGCGGGACTCGCTCACGAACATGTCGACCCGCTCACCCGTGAGCCGGCTCGACTCGCCGCGGTTCGTCTCGCGCGCACCGGCGTAGTCCAGCGCCGCCCCGCCGCGCACGATGATGCGCTCGAGCTTGCGCTTGATCGCGAACGTCTCGAGCGTGTCGCCGGCCACGGTGGTCTCGCCATCCCAGGCGCGCGGGCTGCCCAGCATGAGCCCGTGCCCGGTGTGGTCGTCGAACACGGCATAGCTGGCGGCCGCGCGCAGCGTGTCACGCTCGACCGTCACCGAATCCACGGCCTCGGCCAGACGGGACTCCGAGTTCACCCGCAGCAAGCGCGCCCGCAGCAGCGTCTCCTTGCCGTCGTCGTCCTTGGCGCGCAGCAGCGGATGGCCGGTCGCGACCGCGATCTTGGCGATGCGGTCGAAGTCCACGGCCTGCGCCTCGATCTGCGTGTGGTTCTCGTCGTCGTAGCCCACCACGTCACCGCGGGCGCGCACCAGTGACGAGTCGCGCACGTAGAACGCCTCACGCGCCGTGAGGCGCTGCTTCTTCTCCTGCCCCGTCACGCCGCCGCGCAACTGCGCGAGCCCGAGCTTGCGGTCGTACCAGCCGAAAGGCGCCTTGAGCGTGGCGTCCTTGTCGACCACCACGACGTTGCCCGACAGGTCGAGGCGGTCCTGCGTCTCGGAGAACGACGCCTCGTCGCACGTGACGGTCGTGCTGGAGTCGCGCAGGCGGACCTTGCCCTCCATGTGCACCATGCCGGTGGCGCGCTCGTAGCGGCCACGCTCGGACTGGAGCCGCGTGCGCGAGCGTGTGATGGTGACCTGCTCCAGGAACAGCACGTCACCATTGGGCCCACGGCCACCGCTCATGCGGTTGGCCTCGATCTTGTAGGGCGGCTCGGGCGCCTGCACGGTCTTACCCACCTTGCGCACCGGCGCCGGCCGCGTGGTGAAGCTCACGGCCGAGTCCCGGCGCGAGCGCAGCGAGTCGGGCAGCAGCGACGACGCGTCGGCGATGTCGAGCAACGACGGCGTGGCGGGACCCTCCGGCACGGGAGTCGCGAGCGAATCTGCCGGACCGGTGCGCTCGGCGGCCGCGCGCGCATCGGACCCCGGCCCCGCGGGCTCGCCCGGCTGCGGCGGGGCCACGGGCGGCGCACCGGCCGGGCGCGAGCCCGCGCAGCCCACGGCCAGTGCGGCGGCCAGCACGCATGCCGCGGCCAGCGCCCGCCGGGGCTTCACGAACGCGCTCATACCTGTTCCCCCGGCGCGCCGCCATGGACCTGCATGGCCTCACCCACCGCGAACAACGACCCGCACAGCAGCACGCGCCCGGTCGGCAGTTCGTCGAACACCGAGGCCAGCGCGTCACGCACCGACGGTGCGGCGACGGCCGAGATGCCGGCGGAGTAAGCCATGG
>JBEBGT010000252.1:0-5579 GCA_040081365.1 Candidatus Eiseniibacteriota bacterium
GCCACCGGTACCGCCGGCGCTGCGGCGGCGAGCGCGGCTGCTCCCGAGGCCGCCAAGCAGGTCGGCCCGCCGCAGTTCTCGAGCGCGCCCACCGCGCAGGAGCTGGCCGTGAAGGCCGTGCTCGAAACGGTGATGGATCCCGAACTCGGACTGTCGGTGATCGACCTGGGGCTGATCCGCGAGGTGCACTTCCTCGAGGGCAAGACGCTCGTGCGCATGATGCTCACCACGCCGTTCTGCCCGTACGCGCCGCAGATGATGGCCGACGTGAAGCAGGCCACCGAGGGCGCCGTGCCGCAGCCGTGCGAGGTCGAGATCATGGCCGACGCCTGGAGCCCCGACATGATGCCGGACCCGGGCCTGCTGGGGTATTCGTACTAGCACTGCGGCTATTCGATACCAGCGCGATGGCGGTGTTCCCCCACAGGGAGCGCCGCCATCGTGCGTTCTGGCTTGGAGTTGCAGGGGATGGCAGCAGCGCTGGCGCCCCTGGGATGCCCTGCCGGCCGAGTCGCGGCGAAGAAATCGATGGCCGGGGCATGCGCCCAGGTGGGACAATCCGCAGGTCCGCACCGCCGTCAGTCGTCGCTGAGGAGGCTCCGATGAAGTCACGCGTTCTGTTCGTCGCATGTGCGATGTCGCTCGTCACGGCCATGGCCGCCAACGCTCAGGTCGTCTGCGGCGGCTGCATCAACCCGGCCAACTCCACGGTGCCCGCGTGCATCACGCTGGTGGGCCACGATGCGATCGGTGCGCCCGATCCGCGCGGACTGTTCACGGTCACGGTGCGTGACCTGGCCAACAACCCCACGGCGAACGCGCTGGTCCGTGTCGATGTCACGCCCGCGACCGACCTGACCTTGTGCGGCACGCAGCAAGCGGGACTCGTCGTGAGCACCAGTGCCGCGGCCATGTTCGTGGAAGGCCGAACGAACCTGCTCGGGCAGTTCACCGTGTCGCTCATGGGCGGATCGAACGGCATGGGCAACGGCATGCCGTCACTCGGCCTCGGCAAGATCTACGCGGACGGCGTGCTCATCGGCTCGCCCACGGTGTCGGTGCTCGACCTGGACGGCACGAGCGGCGTGGGGATCAACGACCTGGCCGTGTGGCTCGCGGACTTCTCCAGTGCCCAGCTGTTCGGGCGCTCGGACTATGACTGCAACGCCGGCGTCGGCATCAACGACCTGTCGGTGTGGCTCGCCGCCTACGGCAGCAGCGCATCGGCCTACGGCTGCACGCCGTAGAACCCGCGCCAGGGCCAGCGGCCGCGCGCAGACACGAACGCCGTCCCACGCAGGGCATGCGCGGGACGGCGTTCGTGCATCTCGGGTTCGTTCGGCGTCAGTTGCCCGGTGTGGGCGTCGGCGTGGGCGCTGGGCTCGGGGAGCGGTTCCAGCTCAGCCCCATGTTCAGCTTCAACTGGCGGTAGCCGCCCACGAAGTGGCCCTTCACCTCGACGAAGTTGCCGATGCGCGCGTGCGTGCCGAACGCCACGCCCGCGAGCAGCGTGAGGCCGCCCTTGGTGAGCGAATCGTTCGCCTTGATGATGCCGAAGCGCGGCGCATCGACCTCGCTCGAGAGGAAGTGCACGGCCAGACCGGTGCCGAAGTAGGGCCGCCACACGTCGCCCGGCAGCATGTAGCGGATGTCGGCGCCGAGCGTGGCGTCCCGGCGAACGGCGTGCAGGTCGAACGCATCGACCGTGCTGCTGTTGCGCCAGTACTCGATGGTGGGCGTGAGGTCGATGCTCTCGAGCAGGCGCGGGTCCTGGACGCGGAAGCGCACGGCGAGCCCCGAGAACGAGCTCTGGCCCTCCTGGAACACCGTCGCGGTCATGGCGTCGACCCCGGTGAGGCCGCCGCCGGCATGCGCGGCCGTGGCGAGGCCGGTGAGGCAGGCGGCGATGCTGGCCGCCGAGATGAAACGAGCGAGATGTCGCACGGGTGACCTCCTTGTCACGAGTCGGGTAGGGAAGCACACCGACACTAGGAGCCCGGCATGCGGCGGCGCAAGGGCGCGCGCACGGGATTTTCATGGGCTGGACGTGGCGGGGCCACGCCCGAGGGGCTATTCGCCGCGCACCTGGTAGCGCACCAGCCGGTGCTTCAACCACGACACGCCGATCAGGTCGTGGATGCCGCGCCACAGCCGGTTGCCCATGCCGTACTTGCTCACGCCCATCGTGCGCGCGCGGTGGTGCACCTCGACCTCGACCACGCGCGCGCCACGGAACGCGCACAGCGCGGGCAGGAAGCGGTGCACGCCCACGAACATGGGCAGGTCCGCGAGCCACTCGCGCCGGTAGGCCTTCAACGAGCAGCCGATGTCGGTGACCGAGTCCCCGAGGGCCGCCCGGCGCGTGGCGTTGGCGATGCGCGACGACACCAGCCGGATCCACGTGTCGTGCCGCTTGGCGCGCACGCCCGACACGACGTCGGCGTTCGCGAGTGCCGCCAGCAGCCGTGGGATGTCGGCGGGGTCGTTCTGCAGGTCGGCGTCCAGTGTCACGATGACCTCGCCCGCCGCGCGCACGAGCCCGGCCGCCAGTGCTGCGCTCTGGCCGGCGTTCTTCACCAGCCGCAGCACGCGGATGCGCGGCTCGCGCTCCGCGGCCGCCTCCATGGCCGCACCCGTGCCGTCGCTGCTGCCGTCGTCGATCAGCAGCAGCTCCCACGTGAGGCCGGTGGCCGCGAGCGCGCTGAGCAGTTCGGCCACCAGCACGGGCGTGTTCTCGACCTCGTTGTAGGCCGGGACGACGACCGAGAGCTGGGGGGCGGCAGGGGGCATGGTCATGAGGGTCGCGAGGATGCCCGTTCGGCCGCACGAATGGAAGCGGCGGTGAAGCCGTGCAACTGCAACGTGAAGGTGTCCGCCCCATGCGACACCCGGCGGTGACCCGGGATGCGCCCGCCGGCCGCGCGTGGTCCGATTGACCCGGTGGCCGACTTGGCCCGAGACTGCGCACGATGGCCCGGACCACACTGCTCCAGCGCCTGTGGCGCGCGCTCACTCGCCGCAAGCTTGAACGCGCCCGTCGCGAGCTGTCGCTCGCCGGCGGCACGAAGCCCGTGCGCGCCCCGCGCCGCGCTGCGGCCCAAGCGGTCGCCGACGACGCGTTGGCGCCCTACCGGCTGCCGAGCGCGCCGGTGCGCGGCCGGCGCAAGGGCCCCAAGCTGCTCGAGCAGCTGGCGCTCGACCTCGGCCCCGAACGGCCGCGCTGGAAGCTGTCGCGGCTCGTGGTGGCGTCGGCCCATAAAGAGCGCATCCTCGAATATCTGGAGTTCGCGCGGAAGTTCTATCCCGAGCTCGAAGGCCTGGAGATCCGCGTGGGGCTGGCGCAGAAGCGCGGCGTGCTGGGCTGGGGCTCGCTCGATCCCGAGCGCCCGGGCGTATGGGTGCGGCCGCGCCGGCTGCAGCTGTTCACCATCGCGCACGAGTTCACGCACCTGCTGCAGGCGCGCAACCTGGTGCCGCGCGGTGAACGGCAGTGCGACCTGTGGGCGCTGGCGCGCTCGCCGCTCCTGATCGATGCTGCGCCCAACTACCTGCGGCTGCCGCGTGCGCTGCGCCGTGGCCGGCCCACCAACGACCAGGCGCATGCCATGTGCGCCGCGGCGCGCGAGGCGATCGAGGCGCAGAAGGCCGGCGACCGGCGCTACCTGGTGAAGTTCGAGGCCGCCATGGTCGAGCTCTACGGCGGCGGGGTGCGCGCGTGACCCGCATCCGGCGCATCCGCGTGGCGGCCGCGGTGGTGTTCGACGGCCCGCGCCTGCTCATGACGCAGCGCGCCCCCGGCGGCGCGCTCGGCATGCAGTGGGAGTTCCCCGGCGGCAAGATCGAAGGCGCCGAGACCGTGGAGCAGGCGATCGTGCGCGAGGTGCGCGAGGAGCTGGGCGTGAACGCCACGCCGATCGAGCGCGTGCACGAGGTGTCGCACGACTACCCGCACGGCACGCGCGTCGAGATCGTGTTCGTGCGCTGCACGCTCGACTCGCACGAGTTCACGTTGAGCGACGAAGTGAACGACGCACGCTGGCAGGAGCCGGCCGATATCGACGTGGCGCACGTGCTCGAGGCCGACCGCGAGTTCCTGCGCGGCATGGGCGCGCGCGGCTGATCCGCCGCTCGGCCCTGTTCTCCCAGAACCAAGAGGGCAAGACCATGGCACTTCCTGAAGGGCTGCAGTTCCTGAAGGCCGGCTGGTGGGTGGTTCACTTCGTCGCGGTGATGTTGGCCTACCAGTACGGGTTCGTGCGTGGCCGTGGTGCGGCGCGGCGCGAGCAGCGCCAGCGCGACATGGCCGCCAAGCGCGGCTGACGAACGAGCGGAGGGCGGCATGAAGATCACCCTGTCGAGCCTCATGGTCGACGATCAGGCCAAGGCGCTGGCGTTCTACACGGACGTGCTCGGGTTCGTGAAGAAGACCGACATTCCCATGGGCGAGTACCGCTGGCTCACGGTGACGTCACCCGAGGGCCATGCCGATGTCGAGCTGGTGCTCGAACCCAACGCCAACCCCGCCGGCCTGCAGTTCCAGCGCGCCATGTACGACGGCGGCATCCCGGCCACGTCGTTCGAATCGGCCGACCTCGCAGCTGAGCACGCACGCTTGGTGGCGCTGGGCGTGAAGTTCCGCCAGCCGCCCATGGCCTCGGGCCCGGTGCGCATCGCCATGTTCGACGACACCTGCGGCAATTGGATCCAGCTGCACCAGGTGGGCGCCTGACGCGCTAACGGATCACCACGAACCGCCCGGTCTGGTGGCCGAGCGGCGAGTTCACGGTGAACAGGTACACACCCGATTCCACATCCTGGCCGTTGCGCGAGATCAGGTTCCACGACGCCTGGCCGTCGCCCCGCGAGCCGTCGTGCTCCACGCTCGCCACGAGATCGCCCGCGAGCGTGTAGATGCGCACGGTGCAGCGCGCGCGCGGCAATCCCAGGAAGTCGACGTGACGCGTGAACACGTCGCCGGGCACTTGTGGCCGCTCCCAGTCCGCGCTGCCGCGATACGGGTTCGGCACCACCCATACCTGGCCGGCCGCCGCTCGGGCCGCCGCATGCGGCACCACGCGGTCGTCGAACGAGGCGAAGAACGGGCTCTCGTATTCGAGCGGCGCGCGCGTGGCCGACGGGCCCAGCACTTCGCGCAGGAGCGCAGTCACCACGTAGTGGTAGTCGAAGCCGTCGAGCGCGCGCTCGTCCACGAACCGATAGCGCCCCACCGGGTAGTGCGGCCCACCCGGGCCGTCGGCGTCGGGTAGCACGATGTTCACGGTGACATCGGCGAGTGGGCGGCCGCCGAGTGCCGGGTCGGGGCGGAACACCGCCAATCGCTGCCAGCGTTCGGGCTCGGGCAGTGTGGATTCGCGCCGCCAGTCATCGAGCCGGTAGACCTTGTAGCCCGCGAACTCGAACTCGGAGGTGCCCACGCGGCCCGAACGGATCGCGCGTTCGGGCTCGTTGTCCCATTCGAGCACGACGGCGTGATCCTGCGGCGTGCTGCGCGCGGTGGGCTGCGGCGGCAACCGCACGTCGAGCAGCCACGGCCGCGCTTCGTCGACGCCGTCGTCGCC
>JBEBGT010000670.1:0-1422 GCA_040081365.1 Candidatus Eiseniibacteriota bacterium
ACCGTGTACCGCGGGCCATTCACGTTCCGCGCCAATGGCGTGGACTGGTGGGCCACCGGCATGGCGCTGGTCGCACTGGCCGCGCTGTGCGTGGTGATCGACGTGGTGACCACCGTGTTCGCACGCCGCACGAGCGGCAAGCCACTGTCCGAGCTGCCACCGTTCGCCTGGAACAGCGCACTCGCCGGCGTGCTGGGTCTGCTCGCCTACCCGGCGCTGCTCGTGGCACTCGTGCTGTTGCAATGCGACCGCCTGCTCGAAGCCGGGCGCTTCGTGCCCGAGTCGGGTGGCGATGCCACGCTGTGGTCGCGCCTCACCGCGCTGCTCGGCCATCCGCAGGTCGCCATGCTGCTGTTGCCCGTGATGGGCGTGGTCAGCGAGGTCGTGGGTGCGGCCGCGGGCCGGCCCGTGCACGGCCGCGGCGTGATGCGCGTTTCGAGCGCGCTCCTGATGCTGGCGGGCGTGCTGGGCTGGCTCGCGCAGGCCACGCCGGTCGGCGCGGCGCTCGCGTACGCGCTGCTGCCGCTCGCGGGCGCGATCATGGCGCTCGCCACTGGGATCGCGGTGTTCCACTGGCTCGCCACGCTGTGGGGCCGGCCGCTGAACGCGAGCCCCGCGCTGTCGTTCGCCCTCGGCATGGCCGCCATGGTCATGACCGGCGCATTCTCCACGCTGCCGCTGGCGTTCCAGCCTGCGTCAGCCCGGCAGGTGGGCACCTACTTCGGCGTGGCGCATGCGCACGAGATGCTGTTCGGCGGCGTGGTGCTGGGCCTGGTCGCGGCGCTCTACCACTTCTACCCCAAGCTCACCGGCCGTGTGCTGGATGCGCGGCTCGGACAGGTGCACTTCGCGCTCACGCTGGTGGGCGCGTTCGTGACGTTCCTGCCCATGCACGTGCTGGGGCTGGCCGGCATGCCGCGGCGCATCCACCGTTATCCGGCCGGCATGGGCTGGGACGCGCTCAACTCGCTCGCGTCGCTGGGCGCGCTCGTGTTGCTGGCCGCCGGACTGGTGTTCCTGGCCGCGCTGCTGAAGGCGCGGCCCGTCTCCGAGCCCGCACCGGCACCGCTGGAACCGGCCGGCAGCCCGGGCCCGATGCTGTTGGCGTTCGGGTTGGCGCTGCTCGCCACCGGGACGTTGCTGGGCTGGATCGCCGGCACATTGGGCGCCGGCTTCGTGGTGTTCGGGCTCGTCCGACTGCTGGGTGACGCGAAGTCCTGAACCCGAGCGCTCGCGCTCGGCACTCGCAGCGCTTATCATACGGGCCGTTGTCACGCGCGTGCGCGTGACGATGTCGTTGAAACCGCGATCCGCCGTTGTCCTCCCCGGACTCTCCTGACAGCGCGTTCCACGACCGGATGCCGGCCTCCGCCTGCGGAGTGCCGCGTACTCGGTCGGCCCTGCTGGGAGGGACTGCATGAG
>JBEBGT010000011.1:0-20133 GCA_040081365.1 Candidatus Eiseniibacteriota bacterium
TCGGCGGACGCGTCGGCGGTGCGTGTCGAATCGGCGAGACGACGGTAGAGCCTGAACGCCTGCCTGAAATGCGGGGCCAATTGCCCGATGAGGTCGCGCAGTTCGTGCACGCTCATGCGCGAGGTGTCGATCACGAGGTCCGCGCTGTCGATCAGCGGGTGCAGCAGGCGGCGCTCCTCGGCAATCGCGTCGGCGAGGCTCACGCCTGCGCCCGCGAGCGGGTGCCGGCGCCGTGTCTCGGCGTAGCGGCGCAGCAGCACTTCGTCCTCGGCGTGCAGGTACAGGACTTCGCAACGCAACCCGGAGCGCGTGAGATCCGCCACCAGCGCCGGTATCGCCGCGCTGTTCGCGGGCCTCGCGCATGCAGGCAAGACGGTGATCGTGGTCACGCACGAGCGCGATGCCTTCGCGGCCGCCGGGCGCACGCTGACGCTGGCCGACGGTGTGGTGGTGGCATGATCGCCACGCGCTATCGCAAAGCCGTTCGCGACCTCGCACGCCGGCCCGGTCGCACGCTGCTCGCGGTCATCGCCATGGCGGCGGGGCTGTTCCAGGTGGCCGTCATGCTCACGGCCTATGCGCTGCTCCAACCCACGCTCGAAGGCTTCCACGCCCGCACGCGACCGGCGTCGGCCACGCTGTCCGTCGACCGGATCGACGATTCGCTGCTCGCGCGCGTGCGCGCGCTGCCGGGGGTGGCGGCCGCCGAGCTGCGACCGACCGCGGTCATGCGCGTGTCGCGCCCGGGAGCCGACTGGGTGCCCGCCATGGCGCACGTGGTCGAGGACTTCGACCACCAGCAGATCGATCTGTTCACGCGCGACTCCGGCGAATGGCCGCCGGGGGCGGGCGATGTGCTGCTGGAGCGCACCGCGCTGCGCGTGGCGGGCGTGGCCGTGGGCGATTCGCTGGACGTACGCATGGGCGATGGACGCGAGCTGCGCGTGCGCGTGGCCGGTACCGTGCACGCGCCGGGGATGGCGCCCGCCTGGATGGAGCACATGGTGCCGATGTTCGTGGGCACGGACTCGCCTCTGTATCGCGCCGATGACGGCAGCCAGTTGCGCTTCGTGGGCACGCATCCCCTCGAGGAGGGGGCGATCCGCGAGACGGCGGACTCCGTGCGCGCACGGCTCACGGCGGCCGCCGTGCGCGTGGACCGCGTCGACGTGCCCACACCCGGCCGCCATCCGCACGCCGACCAGATGGAGTCGTTCCTCTTCCTGCTGCTCGCATTCGGGCTCCTGAGTGTGGCGCTCAGCACGGTGCTGCTCGTGAGCATGGTGCACGCACTCATGGCCGAGCAGGTGCAGCAGATCGGCATCCTCAAGACGCTCGGCGCCACGAACGTGCAGGTGGCTGGCATCTATCTGGCGCAGGTCGGCATGCTCGCCGCGGCCGCCATCGCGCTCGGGCTCCCGCTCGGAACCTTCGCGGGCCGGGCGTACGCCGGGTTCTCGGCCGGCATCCTGAACACGGACGTGAGCGCGGCCCCGGTTCCGTGGTGGGCGGTCGCGATCGAGGTCGTCCTGGGTCTGGCGCTCCCGCTGGCCGCGGCCCGCGCACCCGTGCGGCGCGCAGCCGGGATCACGGTGCGCGAGGCCCTCGCCGACGCCGCCCCCCCGCTCGCACGCCTACATGCGCTCGACCACGTCCTGGGCATGGTCACCGCTCGCTCGCGGCCGCTCGCGCTCACGCTGCGCGCCACGCTTGCCCGCCGTTCCCGGCTGGTGCTCACCGTGCTGCTGCTGGCCACCGGTGGTGCGGTTTTCATGGCCGCGCTCAACGTGGCCGACGACTGGCGTCGCAGCGTCAACGACGACTTCGCCCGCCGACGCTACGATCTCATGGTCTCATTCAGCGACCGACTCCCGGTGACCGAGGTGAATTCGCTGCTCGCGGAGTTGCCCGGCGCCACACACCACGAGAGTTGGCCCTCGGCCACCCCGTGGCTCGTCGGGCCGGCGGGGGTGGCCACCGTCACCACGGCGTTCGTCGCCCCGCCGCCCGGCTCGCCGTTGCTGGCACCGCGATTGCAGTCCGGCCGCTGGCCCGCGCCGGGCGATCCAGAGCAGGTGGTGATCAATCAAGCCGTGGCCACGCGCGCCGGCGGGCTCACGGTCGGGGACTCATTGCGACTTCGCGCGCTGGGGCGCACGCATGCATTCGCGGTGGCCGGCATCGTGCGCGAGCTCGTGCCCATGCCGATCGTCTACTCCTCACGCGCGGCGGTGCAGGAGCTTTCGGGGCGTTCGCCCGACTCCACACGCAACGTGCGCGTGGTGCTCGCCGCACACGGCGATGCGGACCAGCGCGCCGCGGCGCGGGCACTGGAACAGATCGCCAACGAGCGCGGCATCGGCATCGACGGCATCCAGCGCATGGCCGACGCCAAGCAGGGCATCCTCGACCACCTCGTGATCATCCTGAGCGTGCTCACGCTGGCCTCGGCGGTTGTGCTGTTCGTGGGCGTGCTCGCGCTCACCACCACGCTCGCGCTGTCGGTGGTGCAGCGCACGCGCGAGTTCGGGGTCATGAGCGCGCTCGGCGCCACGTCCGCTGCCATCGCCACGCAGGTCTGGCTCGAGGCCATGCTGTTGTCGGGGCTGAGCGCCATCGCGGCCCTCGTGCTGACCGTGCCGGTCAGCTTCGCACTCGAGGCCGCCTGCGGCCGCATCTTCTTCAAGTTCCCGCTCGACCCGTGGATCTCGCCCGCCGCCTGCGCGGGCTGGCTCGGGCTCGTCTGGATCCTGGGCTCGCTCGCCAGCCTCGTGCCGGCCCACCGCGCGTCGCGACTGCTCGTGCGCGACGCACTCGGGCAGGCGTGATGCGCGTCTCATTCCCGCTGCCACCCTTCGTCCCACCCGGAGAACCTGTCATGCGCTCGTACCGACTGTGGCCGATCACGCTGCTGCTCCTGCTCGCACTCACCCCGCCCCCCGTCACGGCCGCCGAACCCGTCACTCGCGACTGGCCCGGCACCCGCGCCGGCGCGCTGGCACAGGGCTGGGTGCGCGCCTTCACCGCGGGCGAGGACAGCATGCGCGCGTTCCTCACCGCGAACATGGCCACCGCGAGCCTCACCGAACGCAACGTGAGCACCCGCATCACGCGCTATCGCGAGATGCGCGAGACGTACGGGAAGTTCCAGCTCGGCGAGGTGGTGAAGTCCGAACCCGCGCTGCTCGCCGTGAAGCTGCTGGACGCCAAGGCGAAGCCGTACGATGCCGAGTTCACGCTCGAGGCGCAGCCGCCGTTCAAGCTCAAGGCGGTCACGTTGCGCACGCGGGTGGGCGGCGGGCACAGCCTGTTCAACGGCTTCCACCACTGAGCGGCCCGGGGCGGTGCGCTCAGCGCGCGTCCGGCCCGGGGCCGCCGCGGCTCACGCGGAATGACCACGGTTCCGCGCGCGGCCCCACCGGTTCGTCCGGGAGCACCGGCGCATTGGCATCGCGCAGCGCGTGGTAGACCGGCGACAGGATCTCGATGCCAGCGCGTGCGAACGCATCCTGGATCGCGGCATGCAGGTCGGAGTACAGCTGCAGCTGCGGGTGCGACTGGCGCGTGAAGACGTTCAACTCGTAGCTCACGTGGTGGTCATTGAGCGAACGTTGGTACACCCGCGGCACCGGCTCGCCCAACAGGCCGCTCACCTGTCCGGCGGCCTCGATCAGCAGCGCGTGCACGGTGCGCCAGTCGGCGTCGTAGCCGATCGTGACTTCGGTGTGCAGGATGAGTCCCTCGGTCTCGGCAAGACGAGTGTGGTTCGTGACCGGCAGTGAGGCCGCGTGACCGTTGGGAATCGTGACTTCTTCATTGCGCAGCGTGCGCAGCTTGGTGGACAGGAAGCCCAGACTCAGGATGTCGCCGAAGTACTCGCCCAAGCGCACACGGTCCCCGACCCGGAACGCGCGCGAATACGTGAGCACGATGCCGCCGATGATGTTGCCCACGAAGCTGCTCGACCCCAGCGACGCCATGAGCCCCAGCAGCAGAGCCGCACCGCGGATGGTGCGGCTCTGGGCACCGGGCAGATGCGGGAACGACATGGCCGCCGCCGTCAGCCACAGCACGATGCGGGCAAGACGTTTGCTCGGGACGGCCAGTTCGGGATGCAGGTGCGCCACTTCGAGCGCGCCCGAGGCCGCCGCATCGAAGAACCGGTCCGAGAGCCACATGACGCCCCGGAACACGACCACGATCACCGCCACGGTCAGCAGCCCCGGCAGCGCGCGCCACATGGACATCACGGTCTCGAACATGCGGTGCGTCGCGAAGTGCACCAACTCGCCGCTCCAGCCCTGCGTCCACGGCAGCAGCGAGAACACCGCCGTGAGCCAGGCGTACGCGAGCAACAACCCGGCGAGCACGTCGAGACGCCCCAGCACGGCAGTCACCGCGCGCGCCGCCTGCGACACCGAGAACACCTCGAAGCCGCGCACCTTCACCGCACCGAACTGCGCACGGAACGCGCGCACCAGCCACAGCCGCCAGCCGCGGCCCGCGCGCAGCACCAACCTCAGGAGCGTCCAGGCGATGAGCGTGTAGAGCAGCGCCAGCCCCGCCACCGTGAGCACGCGCGACCAGTCGCGGATCCCGGCGAGCGCGGCCACGGGGTCCACGTGCAGCACCGCGCTGCTGTCGGCCGCCACTGGCAGGGCGTCAGCGCCCAGCAGCGCACTCGCGAGCGTATCGAGGGCCGCCTCGGCCGTGGGCGCGCCACCGGCGGGCACCTGGGCCGATGCGATGGCCGGCACGATCAGCGCCAGGAGCAGCACCCGTCCGCATGTCAGGGCGGACGGGCCCCGAAAGCGTTCGCCAGCCACCGGCCCAGTCGGCCGTCGTGCCAGCACTCCTCGTCGATGCGTCTTCATGCGGCCATCCCTCCTGCTGCCGGCGCCTCCCGGGCGGGTCCGGGCGCTCCGCGCGGCGAGCGCGGCACTGTACCAGACCTCTCGGACCCGGCCGGGGCGGTCCCCGCGACATCGAATCGCGCCCTCTGCGCACGTCCTGGACGTTGGATCGCTTCACGATCGTGCGCGTGGCCCGCACGATGTTCGGTATCACCAAACGCGTCGGCGTGAAAGCGTAAGCGGTACCTTACACTTCTGCGGCGGTTCGGAGTGGTGCAAGTTGCAGTGCCCCATGAGAATCGAAAGTTGTCGAATAACAAGTGGTTCTGTTGATTTCCATTCACGAGGGCACGCTGGCGATGCTAGGCTCATGTCAGCCGAACTCCCCACGTTCGTCCGCGTATCACGAGGTCTCTCCCCTCGGCATCGGCAGCGCCGGAATCCCCCCGGTTCGATGCACGGACGGAAGCAGGACCCGAGGAGGTCCCGTTGGACTCCTTGCGACTCCGCTCGTGCTTGCTGCACACCGCGGTGCTCGTGCTCGCATGCGCCGCGCTGCTCGCGCCGGCGCCCGCTCGCGCACAGGCGGCCTATGAGACCACGCCGTGCTTCGCGCCTTCGGATGCGCAGGGTCGCGGCGTGTTCCCCCCGGCCTGCGACCACGGCTTCTCGAGCCATGAGAACGCGGTGCTCATCGAGGACGGTCTGCCTGTGGGCGTGGGCCTCGGTGGCCGGCTGCGGATCACCAAGATGAACGTCACGTCGTCCGTGCCCGGCGGCGCGCTCGGCGGCAAGACCGTGAACTTCACGGCCACGCTCAAGCTCGAGCTCAAGGGCATGAACGGCCTGCCGCGCGTGAACAGTCGCGTGCTGCTGCCCCTCACCGGCACGTTCATCACCGCGCCGCAGAACCCGGCCGACACCCTGCAGTCTTTCGATTTCGAACTCCTCTCGGCCTCGGCCACGCTGCCCCCGGGCGACCGCGACTTCGCCACCCTGCAGTTCCTCGCGGGTGCCAGCCATGGCCTGCCGAGCACCGGGCATGCGACCTACACCAAACAGCCCGACGGCGAATGGGCCTGCGAGACGCGCCTCGAGCTGCGCTATTCCCTGGCATACTCGGGCACCAGCGATGGCGACCTGATCGGACTGTCCGGCACCACTCTGAGTCACCTTCACCTCCTGGCCGGGCGCATCGACAACCCGCCCACGGCGCTGCCCGAGAGCGGCGACGGCAGCATCGTGTGGCCGCCGGTCACGAGCGAGGGCCGGCCAGGGCTCACCGAAGGGTGGTTCGCCGCCCAGCGGCTGGCCCCCGCGCGCGCGCTGCTCATGCGCATGAACCTGCGCGCCACCCCCGGCGCCGACATGTACCCGGGCAGCCCGCTCGGGGGCGGACTGTCGGTGGGCAACGACCTGCTCGAGCTCGAGGTGTTCGGCGAGGGTGCATGGAGCACGTACCACCGCACGATCACGGTGCCGGTGCAGACCTTCATCAACTGGGGCCCCGCGGCGAATCACCAGCCCAAGCAGGGCCGCGCCGCCGACCTGTACTTCCTGTACGGCGAGATCGCCGCGGATCCCGACTTCTCCCTGCTCCGCATCTCGGGCGGCACGGGCTTCGGCATGCCGAGCCTGGGACACACCACGGTCGAGAAGCAGGCGAACGGCGACTGGAAGCTGGACAGCGGCTATGACCTGACCTACCGCATCGAATGGTCCGGCGCACCCGGCAGCGCGTTCGCGGGCCAGGGTGGCACGACGCAGTCCGTACTCGGACTTCAGGCGGGAGAAGAAGGCGAGGGCGAGTGCGAGGCGCCGGACGACGGCACCGGCTCCGCCACGTTCCCCCCGCCGTGCGCGGAGGGCTTCGTCAGCGCGCCGGCCGAACTGGCCGCGCTGAACGGCCTGCCCACCGGTTCACCGCTGCTCGCGCGCGTGCAGCTCACCAACCTGAACGTCTCGAACCGCGGCAACGGCGGCGTGCTCGAAGGCCAGACCCAGACCATGACGGGCAGCCTGGTGCTCACGCTGCAGGGCACGGGCGACTTCGCGGGCTACGCCCGCACGCTCACGTTGCCGGCCTCGGTGCAGACCGCGACGGCGCCCTACGTGAAGAGCCCGGGTCCGCAGCACTTCGCGGCCCTCGTCACGTCGGTCACCGCCGCACTGCCGGCGGGAGACGCGCAGTTCGCCACCCTCACGATCAATGGTGGCGAGGGCGCCAGCTTCGCCTCGCCGGGCCACACCACGTTCACACCCGCGGCCGGTGGCAAGTGGAACGTGGAGTCGTCCCTCGACGTCGGCTACCGGCTGTCGTTCACTGGCAAGGTCGGCGGCCCGTTCGCGGGCTACGGCGGCAGCACCGACACGCGCGCTCGGCTGGTGGCCGGCGCCGCACCGGCGGTGCTCGCCTCGCCGCCGCGGCCCGCGGCCAACGTGTTGCGCGTGAGCCAGGCCATGCCGAACCCGACCCGCGGTCCGCTGCTGGTGACGCTGGACCTGCCGCGAGCCACGTACGTGCGTGCCACGGTGCACGACGTACTCGGCCGCACGGTGCGCGTCATCGCCGATGGCATGCGCGACAGCGGCGTGCAGGGCGTGGCGTGGAACGGCCAGGATGCCCAGGGCCGCCGCGCGGCGCCCGGGCTGTACATGGTGCGTATCGATGCCGGCAGCGAGCGGTTCTCGCGCCGCGTGGTGGTGTCGCACTGACCGCAGTCCGCAGCAGTCCCGAAGTGCAGTGGCAGTGCCCGGTTCACGATCAGGTGACGACAAGGCTCCAACGGGGACCCCACCCCAGTCAGGATCCCGCGATGATCCGCGCCAGGATCAGGATGTTCGGCAGCCGGATGGTGGTGTTGCTCGACAAGCCGCGCCTTGCGCGCGGGGTCGAGTCGGCACCGCCCGCGGCTTGCCCGCCGCAGGGTTGCGGCCGCGTGGTGATGCCGTCCGCCGACTCGCACGTGTACGCGCTCACCGCGCGCATCGCCCGCGTGCTACTCGCCGAGAACGGACCCGTGCGCCGCGTCTGAACCCGCGCGGCTCTACGCCCCCTTGCGGAGCTGCACCCAGAGCGACAACTGGTGGTCCTCGACACCCTCGGGGATGTCCCGGGCCTCGCGGGCGATCTCCTCGCCGTCCTGCGAGATCACCAGGCTCACCGTGGCCGAGCGCACGTCCGGTGGCAGGGACAACACGATCACGCACTGCAGCAGCCGGCCGTCGTTCTCGGCATTCGGGCGTGGCAGCGGCCACTCGTCGGTGTCGTTGTTGAGGAAGTGCCCCAGCATGGGCGACGGCGCGGCCAGCGCGTTGGTCTCCCGCTCCCACAGTCGCAGCTCGTACGAGCCTTCGCGCTTCGCCGAGACCTTGACGCTCGCGAACAGGCGCCCGCCGCTCGCCGAGAACCGCACGTTCTTCATGGCCCATCCTCCCGCTTGCCGAGGCGGCGGACTCTAGCCGCGCTGTTCGTGGCGCGCCAGTCGCGCGCGGGCATTCAGGCGGGGTCGTCGTCCGGGCCGGGGTCACCGTCACCCGGATCCTCGGCCAGGCGCAGCGCGGCCTTGCGCTTCTTACGGAAGAACTCGCGCAACAGCTCGCCGCACTCGCCCGCGAGCACCCCGTGCGTGACCGCCACGCGGTGGTTGAGCCGGCGTTCGCCGACCACGTCGAGCACCGAACCGCACGCGCCGGCCTTGGGATCGGTGGCGCCGTACACCAGACGCCCGAGCCGGGCCAGCACGATGGCCCCTGCGCACATCGAACAGGGCTCCAGGGTCACGTACAGCGTGCACTCCGACAGGCGCCAGCTCCCGAGCGCATTGGAGGCGGCACCGATCGCCAGCACTTCGGCGTGCGCGGTGGCGTCCTGCAGCGACTCCACCTGGTTGTGGCCACGCCCCACGACATGGCCGTCGTGCACGATGACGCAGCCCACCGGCACCTCGTCGCGGGCCAGCGAGGCGTGCGCCTCACGCAGCGCGGCACGCATGCCGGCCTCGTCATCGATCACGAACACGGCGACGTCACTTCGCGGTGCTGGCGGAGTCGGCGGCAGCCTTCTTGGGGAACTGCTCGGCCCAGCGCGTGCACAGATCGAGCAGCACTTCCTGGTAGAGCGGCGCCGCACTCGTGCCGCCCACCGCGGAGTTGTTGAGCCCCGACGCCTTCACGCCGATCACGTTGGCCGAGGCGTCCTGGAGCGCACCCTCCATGTTGCGGCTGCTGGTCGCGGTCCACAGCAGGCGCCCGCTCGAATCGACGAGCGCGGCGCGCAGCACCACGCTCGTGGTGGGGCGGCCCGACTGACCGGGCTCGAGTTCACGGCGCTCCATCTGGTCGATGCGCACGGTGAACAGCCCGCGGGCCCGCAGCGCACGCGACACCACGGGGGCGTCGAGCGAGTCGATGCGCGGCTCCTTCTGCTTGAGCAACTTCTCGTTGAGGGCCTTGCCGAGCGAATCGGAACCCCCGCGCATGAGCATGTCCCGCACAGTCGTGGCCGACACCCAGCGGTGGCCGGACGCGCGCAGGGCCTGCCCGACCGCGCCCTCGACGAGGCGCCGGTTCTCGAGATTGCCGTCGAAAGTACCGGCGGGCAGCATGGCGATGCTCTTGAGCGGGAATGCCGCGAGGTCCGGGGAGGCCCAGATCCGGTCCCCCGTGCTCTTCTCCTTGCCGGCGGCGTGCGCGCCCACCGCGACCGCGAGGGCCAGGATCACGACAGCGGCACCCGCGAGGGCGAGGCGGACGAGGGAACGCGTGCTCGACTGACGCATGGAGTGGACCTCCGGAGCGGGGAGCTCATTCGGGAGCTCGAAGTCATCTTGTGGCGCGTCGGGTGTGGTCACCGGAGGTCCTGCACCGCGCTTCGCCGCCGGCGACCGACGGGCGCGTGAGGGAATGCGCGCTGTCGTGTCGAATGGCGGGCCCAGGAGGATTTGAACCCCCAACCTTCTGATCCGTAGTCAGACGCTCTATCCAATTGAGCTATGGGCCCGCATCGAGACGACGATGCGGTACGGGTCTTAGCGCGACCCGCCGCGAAATGGCGGAGTGGAGAGGATTCGAACCTCCGATACGGTTTTACCCGTATAACGGTTTAGCAAACCGCCGCCTTCGGCCTCTCGGCCACCACTCCACAGACTGTTGCTGGCGGAGGGAGTAGGATTCGAACCCACGGAGCTTTCGCTCAACGGTTTTCAAGACCGCCGCCTTAAGCCACTCGGCCATCCCTCCGCGAGCCCGTCCGGGGTCGACGACTATAGTCAACCCGTGGCGGGGACTCAAGATGCAGCCCCGCGAGCAGTCGCAGCGAGACGCCCGGTGGATCCGCGACGGACCCCACCCCTGACGCCAGAAGCCGGTGGAAACTACCCTGTGCGGGCCCGCGCTGCAACTGGCGCACCGTGGCGTGGGAAGCACCGCTCTCGGCCGGGCCCCGCCATGCGCGCGGGCGGCGGGACTTCCCCGATGCAGCGGGCCGAGCCGGCCCCAAGGCACCAACAGGACGGCCCGGACCCTGAACGGGTCCGGGCCGCGCGTGAGACTCGGTGTCAGCGCTTCGAAGCGGTCTGCGTGGCACCCTCGAGCGGACGACCGAGCGCGGTGGCGGCCAACCCCGGCCACCCCTGAGACGGCATCTCCCCACCGACCTGACGGACCTTGCCCTTCACGTCGATGATGAACCAGGCGCTGCGCGAGCGGCCGATGCCGGCATCGAACACGCCGTACTGCGAACCGATCGCACCCTTGGGATCCGCGAGCAGGCTGTACGTGAGACCCAGCCGGCGCACCGACGCCCACACGTCACGGTCGCTCTTCTCGACCACCGCGAGCGGCATGACGCCACTCCGGATCAGCGACTCGCGCTCGCGCTCGAGGGTGCGAAGGTCGACATCGCTGGCACCGAACACGAGCAGCATGTCGCCATGCTCGAGTGCGTTGTGCAGGTGCTGCCACATGCCATCGTACGACTGGTACTGGAAGTCCGGTGCACGCTTTCCGGGCGCCACACCGTTCTTGTCCGGCTCACGCACGGTGGTGGTGGCCGCTTCGGCGATCGGCACGGAGTTCGTGAAAGCCACCGGCCGCACGTCGTTCACCTGAGCGGCGGCGACGCGAACCATGGCGAACGAGGCAACAGCGACCAACACACGGGTCGCGAGACGAGGCGCGAAGGACACGGCATTCCCCCTGAAGAAGCAGTCCGAGAAGTCACGCACGGAGGCGGGCCGCGCGCTTCGGGGCGCGGCCGGCTGCAGTCACTGCAAGGGGCTTGCCAGCGGTGTGGAACCGAGTTCCACGCCCGCAAGTGAAAGCAATCACGAGGGTCCGGGCGCGCTGCACGGCTGGGGCGGACGCCCCATTCGATGCGGTCTGCAGGGCCGGGCATTGCATGACCCCGGGGCCCCGGCGGGCCGTGGCCCGGACTGCCGGATCACGAACGGGCTCCGCCCGCGCGCAGTTCCGGCTAGAACAGGCTGGTCTGGTCCAGCCGGCCCAGCGCGCGGGCGCGGCGTTCGAACGCGAAGTACCCCCAGCGCGCGAGCACGGCGAACACGAGCGTGGTCCCGCCGAGCAGGAGCAACACCTGCGTGTCGCTACAGCGCTGCATCACGCCGGGCGTGCCGTGGCCGGTGAGGAACCGGCGCAGCCCCTCGTACCACCACGTGAACGGCAGCGCGAATGCCACGCCGCGCAACGGCAGCGGCAGGAGGTCGACCGGGAAGATCACACCGCACAGGAGGTACAAGCCGAGCGTGGTGCCCTCGAGCACCACCATCGCCGCGCGCACCAGCACCAACGACCAGCCCGCGAGCAGGAAACCCATGAACAACGTGGCGGCGAGTCCAACCAGCACGGTGGCGGCCAACGGCAGCCATTGCACGTGTCCCCAGTCCCAGCGCACCCCGAGCGCGAACCAGCCTACGCCGAGCGTGACCAGCATGCTCACCGTGGCGAGCGAGAACTTCACCAGCGAGCGGCCCGCAAGGTAGGTGAACATGCCCACGGGTGAGGCATACACGTACTTGAGCGTCTCGTACTCCTCGCGCTCCTCGAACACCACCCAGCCGAGCCCCACGAGCACCGTGCTCACGTACCCATAGAACGCATTGGCCACGTAGAACCCGGTGAACACCTGCGCGTTGGCGCCGTGCGCGGACACCGCATGGTACATGGCCACCAGGATCAGCGCGGTGGCGAGTGGGCGGGCCAGGACGTAGATGCCGAACAGCACCGGGTCGGCCCAGTTGCCCTCCACCTGCCAGCCAAGCCAGGCGGCCGTGCGGGCGCGCGCCCAAGTGGTGGCAAGCGAGTCGCGAATGGCGGGTGCGGTCATTGCCATCGCTGCGTCAGCCTCCCTTCGCGCTTGGACAGTGCTTCGAGGTGCGCCATGAGCACGTGCGCGAGCCACAGGAAGAGCGCCGTGAAACCGGCGAGCCCGAGGGCTTCGAGCCCGAGCGGCAGCAGCGGCTGCGCGGCCGGCCCCAGCAGCACCTGCCGGATCGCGTCGGCACCCAGCGTGAGCGGCAGCACACCGGCCACCACGGCGCCGAACGTGCCCAGCGTGCGGATCGGGAAGTAGAGCCCGGACAGGAAGTAGACCGGTTCCTGCAGCGCATTGGCGGTGTGCCAGGCCTCGCGTCCGTAGAGCAGGAAGACGCTCGACAGGCACATGCCGAGCGCGTAGAGCGCCAGCATGGTGAGCAGGAACACACCCGCCAGCACCCATGGCGAGAACGGGGCCACCTGCATGTGGAACACGAACACACCGATGGCCACACCCACCAGCGAGCGCAGCGCCGTGGCCGCCAGCCCGCCGATCGCCATGCCGGACAGGATCGCCAGCCGCGAACACGGCGCGGCGAAGTAGAGCTGCAACTGGCCCTGCTGCTTCTCCCAGTAGAGCTGAGCGCCCATGCCCCACACCACGTTCATCCAGTAGGTGGTGAGGATGCCGCCGATGATCGCCAGCGCCTCGAACGACCGTGGGGCGCCGAGCGCTCGGTACATGAGCACGAACGCGCACATACCCAGATTGGGGAAGATCGCGTCGCTCACGATCCAGGTGGATTCCCGCAACGACCCCAGGATGCGCACCCACGCGCGCGCCCGCATGGCCTGCACGAACAGCCGCCAGCCGGTGTTGCGCACCCTGGCACCACCGCCGAGTGCGACGCTCATGCGGGGCTCTCCCCGTCCTCGAGCCCGCGGCCCACGATCGCGATGAACGCGTCCTCGAGGCTGGTCTCGCGCGTCGACACGCCGCGCACCGCCACGCCGCGAGCCTCGAGCGCACGCAGCACCAACGGCAGCCGGCCGCCATCGGCCAGCCGGAGCTTCAACGTGTGGGTACCGCGCTCGGGATGCGGCGCGCCCCACGTGACCGGTACGCCATCGACCTCGGTGAGGCCCTCGGGCACGCCCAGCACCTCGAGCTCCACGTGCTGACCGCCCTCGACCGAGCGGCGCAGCGCCGCCGGTGTGTCGCACGCCAGTACCAGGCCACGATCGATAATGGCGATGCGGTCGCACAACTGATCGGCCTCGGCCATGTAGTGCGTGGTGAGCAACACGGTGCGGCCCGCACGCTCGCGCACCCAGCCCAGCACGAACTCGCGCAGCATGCGCGCCGCGTTCACGTCCATGCCCAGCGTGGGCTCGTCGAGGAACAGGATCTCGGGGTCCGACACGAACCCGCGCGCGAAGTTCATGCGCTGGCGCTGGCCGGTGGACAGCCGGTTGATGCGCGTGCCGGCCAGATCGCTCAGCCCCAGCGCGTCGATGAGCTGGTCCACGCGCGGCCCGGCCTCGGCCGAGGGCACGCCATAGAACTGCGAGAACATCCACAGGCACTCGCGCACGTTCAGGATGCCGTAGCCCGAGCTCTCGCCACCCGAGACCAGCGCGATGTGCCGGCGCACCTCCTGCGCCTGCTTCACCACGTCGAAACCGGCCACGTGCGCCTCGCCGCTCGAGGGATAGAGCAGCGTGTTGAGGATCTTGATGCACGTGGTCTTGCCGGCGCCATTGGGGCCCAGCAGGCCGAAGACCTCGCCGCGCTCGATGCGCAGGTCGATGCCTGCGAGTGCGACGACCTCGGGTGAGCCGCGCGAGCCCTTGAACACGCGCCGAAGCGCGCGCACCTCGACCGCGGGCGCGGCGGCACGGGCGGGATCATGCAAAGCGGACATGGCCCTCACGTTGTCAGCGCGCCCCCCGGCATGTCAACGCCCCGGCGAACGAGGTTCGCCGGGGCGTCGTCGGTGCGACGGGCTCACTTGCCCGTGGGGGCTCCGGTGCGCGGTGCGTCCCATGCGCTCGGCGGTGGGAATGCCAGCACGGGACCCTTGGCCGCCTCCCCCGGGGGCAGAGGTTTCGGCACCGCGTGCTTCACCGGCTTCAGCGTCTTCAGGTAGGCGGCGATCGCCAACGCGTCGTCGTCGGTGAGGTTCGAGTAGTTGAGCCACGGCATCGCGGGTGCCAGCTGGCGGCCATCGGGACGGTTGCCGCTGCGGATGGCCATGGCGATCTCGTCGGGCTTCCACTTGCCGAGTCCGGTCTCGGGGTCGCTCGTGAGGTTCGCGGCGTAGACCACGCCCCACGGGCCCACCCAGCCCAACTCGCTGCCGGACAGGAAGCGCCCGAAGTCCGGCACACCGTAGAACGTGCCCGGCGTGTGGCAGTCGTTGCAGGCCATGATCGTGACGAGGTACTTGCCGCGCTCGATCCTGGGATCGGCGGCGGGTGCGGCGGCCTGCACGAACACGGCACAGGCCAGCGCGGCGGCACTCGCGCACAGCGCGAGCGAGACGATGCGGATCCGGTTCATGATGTTCCCTCGTGGGATGGAGACACGGGAGATGAGCGCCACGTCACGGGCACCCGGGTCCGGCAGCGTACGGCACGCGGCAGGCTCAGGTTGCGTCATGGCGTGCGTGGCCGCAATGCCGCCGCCCAGATGCCACGAGGGGCGGCTCGTGGGAGCCGCCCCTCGCGCTCTGCTACCGGGGAGCCGTCAGTGCCCGTCGCGCAGCAGGGCGACGCGCGTCGAGCGCACCTGGCCGTCGACCGTGAGCCGCACGAAGTACACACCGTCCCGCGCGCCATTCGCATCCCACGTGAATGTGCGCTGGCCCGCGGCGAGGCGGCCCTGCGCGAGCCGCGCCACCATGCGGCCGGTGACGTCGTGCACGGAGAGCTCGACCGTGGCCTCGCGCGGCAGCGTCACGCTGAAGCTCGTGCTGCGCCCGAACGGATTCGGACGAGGCGGCGACAGCTCGGTCACCGCGGGCGGCGTGAGCGGTGCCAGTTCCACGCGCGGCAGCGCCACCGAGGGTGCGAACAGCTGCCCCGTACCCGAAGTGAGGTCGGCCCCTTCCACGATGAGGGCATCGAAACCGCTGGCGGGAGCCAGGGGCTCGGCGTGCAGGTCGAACACCAGCTCGCCCGCCGCTCCCTCACCGAGGCGCAGGGCGCCGACGCTCAGCGAGCTGCCTGCCGCCTCTCGCTGCGGCACCGCACCTTCCACCAGCGGCAGCCAGCCCTGCGCGAACCCCGCTTCGAGATCCGCGGCGGCACTCAACTGCCAGCGCTCGGCCGGGTAACGCAACCGGAGCAGCGCCGCATCCAGCGCAGCGGCACCCCGCACCCGAACACGCAAACGGACGCCGCTGCCCTCGGCGACCGGCGGATCGATGCTCACCACGAGCCCGCTGTTCACCACCGCGCTGTCGCCGGGCACACCGCCACCGCCCAGCACCTCGCGCGCGCAGCAGATGAGGTCGGGGATCCCGAACGTGCTATCGCCATCGCAGTCGTGGCAGCGCGGATCGCCCGCCACGGGGGCGCGCAGACAGGTCGCCATGCGCACCAGGTCGCGCACATCGGTGTGGCCATCCCCATTCACGTCGCAGCCCGACGGCGCCGAACGGTCGAGGCAGATGTTGAGTGCAGGCGGCAGGACCGCCGGCAGCGCGCAGAACGGGATCGCCTCACCCGCGCCGTCGGATGCGAGCGTGACCACGCCCTGCAACCGGCCGGACTCCGGGCCCGCCGTGAGCGACGAATCCGCCGCCAACGTGACGCGCAACAAGCTCGACACGCCGGCCGGAACCGCCACGCCGCGCGTGCCGAACACCACGAAGCGCGTGAGCGGGCCGTCCCGGCGCCAGCTCACCTGCACGCCAGCCGCGGTGCCCGCATAGGCGATGTTCGTGACCTGGAAAGGTGCGACGGAGGCCAGGAAGCCTTCGATCCCGGCCGCCGGAACCGCCGTGCGGATGGGCAGCACGGCCTCGCCACTCGAACCCGGCCGGATGCGCGCGGCGCACTGCGGCAGCACCAGACCGAAGGGCGGCAACACACCATCGACACAGCCCTGGGACAGGGTGTCGCACCGCGCAGCCACCGCGAACTCGACCACGCGCACGAACGAGATCGTGGAGTCCGGCTTGTTCGTACCCCGCACGTTCACATCGGTGGCGACCGTGATGCGATGGAACCCCGCGGCCAGCGGCCCGAGCGACACGGACAGCGACTCGGCGCCACAGCGCAGCTCGGCGCACAACGGCGTCCAGTCCATGGTGGCCACGAGCCCACGCACACGCGTGAACGAGAAGCTGGTGAGGTGTGCGCACGGCGGGCAGCCGTTGAGCGCCAGCGAGAGCCGCACGGTGTCCGTGACGCACGGCTGTGCCGGCAGCACGCGCAGCGACGTGAACGAGCGCAGCAGCGAGTCGAGTCCCGGCGGCGGCGGCGGGCACTCGGGGCGCACCACGTAGGCCTGGTTCAGGCTGCGGAACTCGGCCGTCTGTGTGGTGTCGGGGCAGCCGGACTTCTCCTCGGCCAGCACGACCAGGTACTGGCCGGGCGACGCCGGGCCGAGGTCGATGCTCGCGCTGAAGTCCGTGGTGCCCGGCAGGCAGTCCGCGACACACGTGAAGTCCACCACGCGCGCCGCGACGACCAGGAACGGCCCCGCCGTGGGCAGGATGCGCAGCCCGGCGAAGCGCATGCAGTTGGGCATCGAGCCGCTCACATGCATGATCACGGGCTCGCCGGGACAGAGCGAAGCACCGGCGCCGAAGCGCACGTCCTTGATGAAGCGGTACAGGGTGGTGTCCGGTGGGACCTGTGCGACAGCCGTCGGGGCGGGGCCGAGCAGCGCGAGTAGCAACAGACCCAGTACGAACGAACCGCGGGCGAAGGCGCGCGTGAGCGCGCGCTGTAGCGTAGGCGCGGCCGCGGTGCGAGCACGCAGGCCGCCGTGCAACTCGGACGAGTTCATGATGGAGCCCTCGGGAACCGGCGCCCGGTCGGACGACTGCCCCGAGGATTGACCCCGGCAGCCCGGGGGTCAAGGACCGAACGACGTGCGCGGGGCGACCGAAGGGGCAGGACAGCGCCCCGACGCGGTCTACTTCTTATCGGGCGCCGGCACGGCCGGGGCCCGCGGAGCGTCCCAGGCGGGCGGGGCCGGGAACTCCAGCACAGGACCCTTCGCTTCGACGCCGGGCTTCACGGCTTTGGGTACGGCGTGCGACACGGGCTTCAGGTTCATGAAGAACGCCGCCAGCGCCTGCGCGTCGTCGTCCGAGAGCTGCCGGATGTTGTCCATGGGCATCGGCGGCCCCAGCACGCTGCCATCGGGGCGTACGCCGGTGCGCAGCGTCTTCGCGAACTCGGCCGCGGTCCAGTAGCCGATACCGGTGTCGAGGTCGGGCGTGAGGTTGGCCGCGTACTTCACGCCCCACGGGCCCTTCCAGCCCATCTCGCTACCGGCATAGGCGCGCGCGGTGTCGGGCGCGCCGTAGAACGTCCCGGGTGTGTGGCAGTCGCCGCAGCTCATGATCTGCGCCAGGTAGCGGCCACGCGCGATGCGCGCGGGATCGCCCTTGCCGCCGCTCGCCTGCGCGAACGCCAACACCGCGCCGCACACGAGCAGCGCGAAACCCATGAGGATGGACAGACGACGAGTGGACATGACGGTTCCCCCCCAACGGTCGAATGACACCAAGGCGAAGCGACGACGGCACAGCCTACCGCAGCGCTCGACTCAACGTGCGCGCTTGCGGGCCACGAACATGGCGCGATCACCCAGCATATTGAACGAGCGCGTGAGCGGCTCGTTCAACGCATCGATCGCGTTCATGGCCAGCTCCTGCAGCGCGCTCTTCTTCCCGTAACGCGGCCCCGGCGGGATCTTGCTCTGCTCGATCGCCACCACCTCGAGCCCCACGGTGCGCGCCAGCCGCCCGAGCGAACCCGGCCGGAACTCCCACAGATGGTACGGCGGCTCGCGCAGCACGATGTCGCGCCCGAGTGCACCATAGAGCGCCAGTCCCAGGCGGCGCGCCAGCGAATGCGTGGTGATGGGCCCGCGTACCACGGCGTGACCGCCGGGTGCGAGCACGCGCGCGACCTCGGCGAGCGTGGCGCGGCAGTCGGGCACGTGTTCGAGCACGTCGCCCATGTACACGACGTCGTACGAGTCCGCCGGTAGTGCCGCAGCCTCGAGCGTGCCCTGGCGCACCTCGAGCCCGAGCGCGCGTGCGTGGGCCACGGCATCACCGGACAGCTCCACGCCCGTCACGTGCCAACCGCGCTCGCGGGCACGCTTGAGCAACAGCCCGGCCGCGCAGCCCACTTCGAGCAGGCGCGCCTGACCGCGCCACGACTCGAACCGGTCGAGCAGGCCGTCGTTCTCCTGCCGGAACGCCGATTCGTCGGTGGAACGCGCGTCGCTGCGGCCGCAACGGAAGTCCTGTTCGAAGTACTCGGCCGAGTACATGCGCGCGAGCGTGTCGCCAATCGGCTGCACGCGCAGGAACAGCATGCCGCACGCCCGGCAACGCGCGGCCGGGAAGCTCGCCCCATGCCACTCGTAGCGCATGGCCGCGCGCGCGAGCGCACGCGAACCGCACGCCAGGCAGTGGTCCAGCGTACGCGTCGCGAGCGCGTTCATGCCGGGTTGCTGGCCACGTGTTCAGTCGTCGCGGCCGGCAGCGCGGCACGGATCACCGCACCGCCCAGACAGCGCTCGCCCGCGTACATCACGGCGAGCTGCCCCGGCGTGACCGCGAGCTGCGGCTCGTCGAAGCGCACCACGAGCGCGCCATCGGGCTGCGGTTCGAGCGTGGCCATCGCACCTGTGTGGTTGTAGCGGATGCGCACCAACGCGCGCGTGCCGGCCGCGGGAGGTGCCGCCATGAGCCAGTTCGGCGCGTCCGCCACGAGGCCGGGCCGCTCGAGTGCGGTGCGCGGCCCCAGCGTGACGGTGTTCGCGGTGGCGTCGATGGCGATCACGTACCAGCGCTCGTGCATGGCGAGCCCCAACCCCTTGCGCTGGCCGATCGTGTAGTGGATCACGCCACGGTGCGTGCCGATCACCTGCCCCTGTTCGTCCAGGAACGAGCCCGGCACGTCGCCGCGCGAGTCCTTGAGCGTGCCGGTGATGTAGCCGGCGTAATCGCCGTCCGGCACGAAGCACAGGTCCTGGCTCTCGGGCTTGTCCCACACCGACAGCCCCAGGCGCTGCGCGTGCGCGCGCACCTGTGACTTGGGCAGCTCGCCGAGCGGGAAGACGACCTTGGGCAGCACGGCGTAGGGAATCGTGGCGAGCGCGTAGGTCTGGTCCTTGGCCTCGTCGGCGGCGCGGTACAACCCCCAACTGCCGTCGGGCTCCTGCTGCACGCGCGCGTAGTGGCCCGTGACCAGCGCGTCGGCGTTCACGAGCTGCATGCGCGTGAACAGGTCGCCGAACTTCAAGTGCTGGTTGCACGACGCGCACGGATAGAGCGTGCGGCCCTCGGCATAGCCGTCGGCCCACGGCAGCATGACACGCTCGCGGAACACCTGCTCGGCATCGACCACGTGGTAGGGAAAGCCCATCTTCATGGCCACGCGCTTGGCGTCGTCCATGGCGTCCAAGGTGCAGCACGCGCGCGGCGACATGGGCGTCTTGCCGTAGCACGCCAGCTTCAACGTGACGCCCGTGACCTCGTCGCCCTGCTCGGCGAGCAGCGCGGCCGCTACCGCGGAGTCCACGCCGCCCGACATCGCAGCCAGCACGCGCCTGCGGCGCGTGGCCGCGGGCGCCGGAGCGTCAGGCCGCGACGACTCCGCAGGCGGCACCGGAGCCGCACCACTCACGCCGGCACTCCCGCGGCGCGCACGGCGCGCACGGACTCGGCGATCAGCGTCACGGCGCGCGCCACGTCGTCGGCGTGTGTGGCGTGCCCCAACGAGAAGCGCAGCGCGCACACGGCCAGTT
>JBEBGT010000253.1:0-5559 GCA_040081365.1 Candidatus Eiseniibacteriota bacterium
TGCAGGGCTGACCTGGAACGCCGACGCACCGAATGAACAACCTCACGCCTTCCTCGATTGTCCTGCTGCTGCCGCTCTTCTCGGCGCTGGTGATCCTGTTCGCCATCAGCTCGCACGCGTTGTTCGAGCGCTGGGCGAAACGGCGGGGGGCATGATGCGCGAACCCACCGGAGGCGCGGCATGACCCTGCTCGCCGTGCTGTTGTTCGCCGCGGCCACGCTGCGCATCACCGTGCCCTACGCGCTCGCCGCCATGGGCAGCTCCTTGAGCGAGCGCGGCGGTGTCGTGTGCCTGGCGCTCGAGGGCATCATGCTGCACGGCGCGCTCGCCTACGTGCTGGGGGCGTGGTACCTGCACGACCCCTGGCTCGGCCTGCTGTGCGCCGTGCTCGCGGGCGTGGCCACGGCGGCACTGCACGCGCTGGTCACGGTCACGTTCCGTGCCGACCAGATCACCAGCGGCATCGGCCTGAACCTGCTGGCCGCGGGTCTCACGCGTTTCGTGCTGGTGACGGTGTTCCACTCGTCCAGCAACTCACCGCGCGTGGTGGGCCTGCCCGACCTGCCGCTGGGCGCGCTGCTGCAACTGCCCGCGCTGGGGCCGCTGCTCGCCACGCCGCTTGTGCCGCTCACGCTGCTGTTGGTGCCGGTCGCCACGTGGCTCGTGTTCCGCACGCCCTTCGGTTTGCGGCTCCGTGCGACGGGCGAACTACCGGCGGCCAGTGCGGCGGTCGGCCTGTCGGTGTCGCGCCTGCGCTATGGCGGCGTGCTGCTGTGCGGCGCGTTCGCCGGGCTCGCGGGCGCTTGGCTCGCCAGTGAGCAGCACTCGTTCACCGACGGCATGACCGGCGGCCGCGGCTACATCGCGATCGCGGCGATGATCGTGGGCAAGTGGCATCCGGCGGGTGCGGCCGCGGCCTGCCTGCTGTTCGGAGCCACCGAGGCCGCGCAGATCGCGCTCCAGGGCAGCGGCTTCCCGAGCCCCCTGCTGCAGGCGCTGCCGTATGCGGTCACCATGCTCGCGCTGGCCGGGTTCATCGGTCGCGCGACGCCGCCCAAGGCGCTGGGCACACCGTTCGACCCCGAGAACGCGTGACGCTCGCGCGTCCCGGCCCGGCTGGGCTACATTGCGCGCCATGAGCATCACGCCCGACATCCCCACCGCCGACCTCGACGCGCGCGTCGCCAGCGCTGTGGCCGCCATCCGCGCGCGCACGGCACTGGTGCCGAGCGTGGGGCTCACGCTGGGCTCCGGGCTCGGCGGCGTGGTCGACGCCATCCCCGGCGCCGAGATGTTCCACACGCGCGACCTGCCGCACTGGCCGGCGTCCACGGTGAGCGGGCATGCCGGCCGGCTCGCGGTGGGCATCTGGCGCGGCGTGCCGGTGGTGGCGCTCTCGGGCCGCAGCCATCGCTACGAGGGCTACACGCTCGACAAGGTGACGTTCGCGGTGCGCGTCATGCATGCGCTGGGCTGCCGCACGCTGCTGTTCACCAATGCCGTGGGCGCGATCAACCCCGAGCTGCGCCCGGCGGAACTCATGCTGGCCACGGGACACTTGAACTTCATCAGCAAGCGCAACCTGCTCACGCCCGCCGAGCTGCGCGAGCGCCAGCTGGGCCGCAAGGTGGGCAATCCCTATTCGCCGCGCCTGCGCGCCGCGCTGCTCGACGCCGCACTCGCGGCGGGTGTGAAGCTGCATCAGGGCGTGCTCATGGGCGGGCATGGTCCCACCTACGAGACGGCGTCCGAGGTGCGCATGGCCGCGCGGCTCGGGGCCGACGTGGCCTGCATGAGCACGGTGCACGAGGTCACGCTGGCCGCGCAGTTGGGCTGCGAGACCGCCAGCCTGTCGTGCATCACCAACCGCGCCACGGGGCTCTCGGCCACCAAGCTCACGCACCATGAGGTCACCGAGGTCGCCGACCAGGTGGCGGTGCGTCTGCGCGCGGTGCTGGAGTGCTGGCTCGACCGCTTCGGGTCCTGACCCGGCACTCGCCTGGCGACGGCCGCGCAACCGGCAACCCCGCATCTCCGTGAGTTCGGGGCGCCCCGGGGGGACCGGCCCGCTCCGCCCCCGCCGTCAGCCCCTGGGAAGCCTCCACCCGTGACAATCCCATAACATGGTGTCCCCCATGCCGCTCGGGCCGTCCCCACGGTCGCTGCGCTCGCACGAAAAAGCCTGTCGCGCTGGGACTTCCGATGTATAGTCCGGTTTGTCGAGTACCGGGAGCATCTCACGGAGGTCATTCGTGAAGCTGTCTCGTTCTCTCCAGTCCATCGTCCTGTGCGGCGCCATCCTGGCGTGCGCTGCCGTCGTGCATGCCAGCACGGGCTGCCCGGACGATCCCGAGCGTTGTGTCGAGCGTGGCGCGGGTTCGCCGCACCGCGCGGTCGCGATCTCGAACAACGTGCGCAGCGTGAGTACGCCCGTGCCTGCCGCGGTCGCACCCGCGCACAAGCCCGTCGTCGCGAAGCCCGCGCCGGCCGCGGCTCGCAAGCCGGCCAAGCCCACGCGGCCCGCACCCAGCGTGTCGACTCCCGCACCCGCCACGCCCGGTATGGGCATGCTGCTCAAGATGTCGGGCGGCAGCGGTGGCGACGTGTCGTGGTTCCCGAGCCGTCCGGTCGAGAACTCGGGCGGCAGCTGGATCCTGTAGGCCCGAGCGGTCCCTCGCGCGACGCACCGGCGAGCCCGCAACTCGGCAACGGCTCGCGGAGCGTCGTGGCGATGCGCCACCCACGGCGCCGCGTGCCGCCACGCGCAACTCGGCGACCGCAGGCGGCATCCCAAGGCCAGGCGCCGCGCCGGTCCCCCGCTCCGTCAGTTCGCCGGGCCACCTGCCGATAACCTCGGCGTCCGCTGGGAGCGGGTCGCCACCGCGGTTCGGCCGTCCTGCGAGCTCTCGAACAGGGTCTCGCACTGCAAGAGTCCCGTCGTCGTAGCAGTTGTCGTGCAGGAGGTCCTCGATGAAGCGCTCGTTCGCACTGCCGCTGCTCCTGGCCGCGCTACTGTCGTCATCCGCCGTGGCCGCGCTGCGCGTGCCGTTCGCCACGGCCGCCGAGGCCGAAGGCGCCAAGAGGGCCGAACTGGTGGACCTGAACTCCGCGGGCAAGCCCGAACTCGTGAAACTGCCGGGCGTGGGCGAGGCGATCGCCGACAAGATCATGGCCGGCCGGCCCTGGAAGTCGAAGTACGACCTGGTGGTGAAGAAGGTCGTGACGCGCAGCACCTACGACAAGTTCGCCAGGCTGGTCATCGCGCGGCAGTAGCCGCGCTCGGCGCCACGAACCGCGAACGCGCGGCCAGCGTCGCGAACGACTGGACACCCACGAGCCGCTCGCCCGCGATCTCCCAGGTGGGGAACTCGCGCACCCCATCGGGCACGGGCTCCACGCTGCATTCCACGTAGGGCAGCGCCGAGGCGGCGTCCCCGAAGCGAGCTTTCTGATCGCGGCAGCCGGAGCACCACCACAGCCCATAGAAGCGCGCGCCGCTCGCGCGCAGATGTTCCGCGAGCTGCCGTGCATACCCCGCGTCTTCCGGGCGCACACGCGTGCCGTCCAGCGGTGCGACCACGAGCGCCACCAACCACACCGCGCCGAGCGCACCCCCCGCGGCCAGCGCCAACCGGCGCGTACCGGCTGACTGGCGCAGTGCGAGCGCCGCGAGCGCGAACGACAGCGCCGCCGACGCCATGCACCACGGGCAGAGCGCGCCCAGTTTCACCATGCGCAGCATGAGCGCGGCGCTGGCCAGCGCCATGGCGGTCGTGAGCGCGCCCAGCGCCACGCGAACGGGCGGGCGAACCGACGTGAGCGACGCCAACGCGAGCACGAACGCCAGCGCGTACGCGGTCATGCCCCAGAGTGGCAGCGGCACGCCCAACGGGCCGGTTCCATGCGCGGCGAACAGCGCGGTGCATACCGAGCGCGCGATCCGCGTGCACGGCACACTGCCGTACCGCGTCAGCCCGATCGCGAGCGTGGCGGTCTCGGCCATGCCGGCGAGCGCCAGCACGGCCGCCCACACGAGCGGTGAACGCGCAGCGTGACGGGCGGGCCATGGGCCGCCCGTCGCGTGCGCGGCAGGGAACTCCGCGATCACTTCCGCACGATCGAGCCGCGATAGCTCTCGAGCTTGTGCGCGATCTCCTGCACGTCCGCCGCCGCCACGCCCGCGGCGAGCGCCTCGCGGCCGACCACTTCCACGAAGCGGTCGAACGCACGGTCGGTGATACCGAGCCCGCGATGCACGTTGCTCATGGAGCTGCGACAGATGTGCCCGGTCTCGGTGGCCGTGCCGGACTTGGCCGACAGACCGCCCAGGTCATGATCGAGCAGCCGCGCGAGGCAGTCCTCGATGTCGCCGGGTGTCTCGGTGAGCACGGCGAAGAACGGCGCCAGTTCGGGATCCGCGAGGATCGCCGGCACGGCCTTCTGGTCGAGGAACGCGCGGATGCCCTCGACACCACCGAGACGCGCGGACACGGTGCCGCCGTTCTCGCGGCCGGCGAGTGCGTTGCCGGGATGCAACGAGAACCACGCGACCGCGGCCACGGCGAGCAGTGTGAGCGCCGAGACGATGAACATGGGCTTCTGGAACGACACGGACTTGGACATGGCGGTCTCCAATGAAGATGAGCAGGGCGGCCGCCCGCGGATCCCCGCGGCACGGTCCACGCCGCGTGAGGATGCTCGCGGTATGGGGGCACCGGCTTGCATTCACTCGCGCTGCAGGACTCGCACCCGAAGCGGCCCCAACGGACGGTGTACTGCCCCGATGGCTTCGGTGCCGGAACGCACGCGCAGCGTCCTGCGACGTGCACCGACGCGGGATTACGCTCGGGCACGATGGTTGTGACGCGATCGCTCACCGGTTCGCGCGCCGCGGCCAGTCGCCGGGCCCCGACGGTGTACCGCGAGCGAACCGGTCCGCCCCACTCCCCGCGGGACGCACGAACGGCCGACCACTGCGCTGGCGGGCCGTCGCGACTATCGTGCTCGGCGCGCGACTCAGCGCAACAGTGTGACTCCGTACACGCGCGCGCCCTGCGTGATGCGCCTGGCCACGTCCATGCCGCGCGTGACGCGCGCGAAGATGGTGTAGCGGCCGTTCAAGTGCGGCTGCGGCGACAGCGTGACGAACCACTGGCTGCCGCCCGTGTCCTTGCCCGACAGCGCCATGCCCACCATGCCGGTCTCGTAGCGCAGCAGGTTGTACTCGCAGCGGATGGAGTAGCCGGGCCCGCCCGAGCCCGTGCCGGTGGGATCGCCGTCCTGGATCACGAAGTCGGGCACCACGCGGTGCACGTAGGCGCTGTCGAAGTAGCTCTTCTGGGCGAGTGCGGCGAAGTTCTTCACGGTCTGCGGTGCGTCGGCGGTGAAGAACTCCCATTCCATGTCGCCCTCGGACGTGTGCAGCACCGCCCCGCGCACCGCGGGTGCGGCGAAGAACTCGTCGCCGCGGCTCACGGGCGCGGCCGGCTCGGGATTCGCGTGCTCCACGCTGTCGGCGAACGCGCGGCCGCCCAGTGCGCGCAGCGCGTCGCGGATCGC
>JBEBGT010000254.1:0-5520 GCA_040081365.1 Candidatus Eiseniibacteriota bacterium
GGCATCGAGTGGGCCGTGGGTGGCAGCGGGCTGCTGGCCTCACTCGGGCTCGTGGAGCGCGTGAACGACTGGGACCTGCAGGTGGAGACCAGCGCCGAGCCCTTGCAGTTCCTGTTCGCCACGCTCACGCATTCGTTCCACGGCCACGGCGGCTGCCACGCGGACTGGAAGCTGTCGTTCGACGAGCAGCGCACCGAGGTGATCCCGCGCTTCGCGTTCTTCGTGCCGGCACCGGGCGAGGCCAGCGCGCCGGCGGCGCCCGGCGCCTCGGACGAGTCCGCACGCCCCGAACTGCCGCGCTCCTCGAGCATCATGGCGCGGCCCATCCCGGGTACCACCGGCGACGGCCCGAACCGCATCGTGCGCGTGCGCATGCTACTGAGCGGGCACTGGCGCGGCCTGCCCATGGCGAGTCCCGAAGGCTGGGCGTGTGCGTACTGGCTCATGGGCCGCTACGACGAGCCCGCGCTGCGCGCGCGCCGCGCCGAACGCGCCGAGTTGCTGTTGGGCTGGCTCGCCGAACACGGCGCCCACCCCGCGCGACTCGAAGCGATGCTCGCCGAGCCGCTGCCCGAGGAACTCGCGAGCCGGCTGCGCTCGCTGCGGCGCTAGCGCGACTTCAGTCCGGCATGGGCACGAGGCGTTCGCGCAGCCCCATGCTGTCGAAGTCGACCATCGCGAAGTGTCCCTTGCTGGTGCTGTCGGCGTGGACCGTGTCGCCGGCCGCGGTGATCAGGTACACCTCCCGCCACGACCCGGGCATGCGCACGTAGGTGCGCAGCGCCGTGTCACCCGCGGCGACCTCGGGCAGGCGAGCGATGAATTCGCCATCCGCGTAGAGCCGGGTGTTCGCGCGCGAGGCCGGCGCGATGACCATGACCTCGACCTTGCCGCGATACTTCTGGAAGTCGTGCACCACGGCGAACACCGCATAGCCCACTGCCAGCAGCAGCACGACGCCGCGAAATGGGGCCAGGAACCGGTCGATGCGCTTGGCCTGCTGGGGCATCGCTCCTCCTGCGTGGTGCTGCGGTGCGGCGGGACGCCCGGCGTGCTGACAGTGGCTCAGTCGCGCTCGACCACCCGGCGCATGACCGTCGCGTCCATACCGTACTGCAACAGCCCCTCGTCCGTGCGGCGCGCACCCTGGCGCTCGTAAAATGCCCGCGCCGGGTTCGACTCCAGCACGTGCCAGTCCACGCGATGGCAGCCGCGCGCCAGCGCATCGGCCACGAACGCATGGAACAACTGGTCGCCCGCCCCGGTGCCGCGCGCGCTCTCTTCGACGAACAGGTCCTCGAGCCACATGCGCTGGTTGGTGCGGAACGACGAGTACGTGAAGTGATAGAGCGCGTAGCCCACGAGCCGGCCATCGGCGCGCTGCGCCACGAGCCCGAACAGCGCGGGCGGATCGTGGAACAGCAGTCCGGCAAGCCGTTCGGGCGAACCGGTGAGCACGTCGGTCATGTGCTCGTACGCCGCGAGCGAACGCACCATCTCCCACACATAGTCGAGGTCGGCCGCCGCCACCGCGCGCACGGCGACCGGCGCGGGCTCATGACCGTGGCTGTGCGTGCGGCGGTGCGGACTCACTCGCCGATCACCTTGATGAGCACGCGCTTGTTGCGCTTGCCGTCGAACTCGCCGTAGAACACCTGCTCCCACGGACCGAAGTCCAGCTTGCCGGCCGTGATCGCCACCACCACCTCGCGCCCCATGACCTGACGCTTCAGGTGCGCGTCGGCGTTGTCCTCGCCGGTGTCGTTGTGGCGGTACTGGCTCACGGGTGCATGCGGCGCCAGCTTCTCGAGCCACACCTCGTAGTCGTGATGCAGCCCCGACTCGTCGTCGTTGATGAACACACTGGCCGAGATGTGCATGGCGTTCACCAACACCAGCCCCTCGCGCACGCCGGACTTGTTCACGGCGGCCGCCACCTGCGGCGTGATGTTCACGAACGAACGGCGCTCGGGGATGTTCAGCATGAGGTACTCGGTATGGCTCTTCATGCCGGGCAACGTAGCATGCTGGGAACGGTCCGTTCGAACCCCTGACGTGGCAGCGCGACGCACCTTGTCCACCCCCGCACCCGGTGCTAGCGTCGCGCATCTCGACGACATATCCCGCGCAGGCCTCCCGGAGCAGGAAAAAGCCCCCGGCAGCCTGCCGCTTGCTTCATCCACGACTTTCGACGCGAGGAGTAACGTCTTGTCCAGCAACGGACTTCCCGACATCGTGATTCTCTCGGGCGCACGCACGCCCATGGCCGAGTGGCTGGGCGGCAAGCGCGGCGACGGGCAGAACGGCGGCGCGCTCGGCGGCATGTCCGCCATCGACCTGGGCGCGGCCGCGGCGCGCGGCGCGCTGGACCGCGCCGACCTCGCGCCGGGCATGATCGACCACGTCGTCATGGGCAACGCGTTGCAGACCTCGGCCGACGCCATCTACGGCGCGCGCCACGTGGGGTTGAAGGCCGGCGTGTCCGACGAGTGCCCCGCGCTCACGGTGAACCGCCTGTGCGGCTCGGGCTTGCAGTCCGTGGCGAGCGCCGGGCAGATGCTGCAGTTGGGCGAGGCCAACTGGTGCATCGCCGGCGGCATGGAGAACATGAGCCAGGCGCCGCATGTGCTGCGCGGTGCGCGCGGTGGCATCAAGCTGGGCCCCGGCCCCGCGCTCGAGGACTCGCTGTTCTCGGCCTTGAAGGACAGCTACTGCGGCTTCTACATGGCGCAGACCAGCGACAACCTGGCGCGCAAGTACGGCATCACGCGCCAGCAGCAGGACGAGTTCGCGCTGCGTTCGCACGACCGCGCCAACACGGCCAACAACAACGGCCGCTTCGCGCAGGAGATCGTGCCGGTCGAAGTGAAGATGGGCAAGAAGAGCGCGATGGTCGAGAAGGACGATCACCTGTTCCCCGGCACGTCGATCGACCGGCTGGCAGCCCTTCCGCCGGCGTTCGGTCCCGAGTCCATGGTCACGGCCGGCAACGCCTCGGGCATCGTCGATGGCGCCGCCGCGGTGATCCTCACCACCGGGGCCAACGCGCAGAAGGCCGGCAAGAAGCCGCTCGCGTACGTGCGCGGCTGGTCGTACGTGGGCGTCGACCCGTCGGTCATGGGCTTCGGCCCCGCTCCCGCGATCCGCAAGGTGCTCGAGCGCGCGGGACTCAAGCTCGACCAGGTCGACCTGTTCGAGATCAACGAGGCGTTCGCCGGCCAGTACCTGGCGGTGGAGAAGGACCTCGACCTGGACCGCGACAAGGTCAACGTCAACGGCGGCGCGATCGGCCTGGGCCACCCGCTGGGGGCCACGGGCACGCGCCTCATCTACACGCTGGTCGTGGAACTGGGCCTGCGTGGCAAGAAGTACGGTGTCGCTTCGGCGTGCATCGGTGGCGGCCAGGGCATGGCCGTGCTCATCGAGCGCGCCTGACGGCTGCAGTGACGGGACCCTCATCGCGCGAGCGATGAGGGTCCCGCGCAGACACTCCCGCTGCTGCGCGCGGCGGGTCCCACGAGTCCGTGAACCCGTCTCGAGTCTCGCGCGACTCCCCCGCGCCGAGAAACCCCGAAGGACACCCATGAGCCAGGAACGCGAACTCATCCACGACTGGAACGAAGCGGGCGAGCGCTGGGAGAAGCCGGCGTTCAAGGTCCAGTTCGACGACGAGACGCTGCGCGACGGCCTGCAGTCGCCGTCGGTGCGCACGCCTTCGATCGAGCAGAAGATCGAGATCCTGCACTTGATGGCGCGCCTCGGGCTCGATACGGCCGACATCGGCCTGCCGGGCGCGGGCCCGCACGTGGTGCGCGACGTGGCGCGCCTGGCGCAGGAGATCGTGAACGCCAAGCTGCCGATCGCGGCCAATTGCGCGGCGCGCACCATGGTGCGCGACATCGAGCCGGTGGCCGACATCCAGCAGAAGACCGGGCTGCCGATCGAGGTGTGCACGTTCATCGGCTCGTCCCCCATCCGCCAGTACGCCGAGAACTGGACGGAAGACATGATGCTCGCGCACACGCGCGACGCCATCACGTTCGCCGTGCAGCACGGCCTCACCGTGATGTACGTGACCGAGGACACCGTGCGCGCGCGCCCCGAGACGCTGCGCCGGCTGTTCCTCACCGCCATCGAGTGCGGCGCCAAGCGGCTGTGCCTGTGCGACACGGTGGGCCACGCCACGCCCACGGGCGCGGCGAACCTGGTGCGCTTCGCGAAGCAGGTGGTGCTCGAGAGTGGCGCCGATGTCGGCCTCGACTGGCACGGCCACAGCGACCGCGGCCTGGCGGTGGCCAACACCATCGCGGCCATCCGTGCGGGTGCGACGCGCGTGCACGGTTGCGCCATCGGCATCGGCGAACGCGTGGGCAACACCGCCATGGACCAGCTGCTCGTGAACCTCAAGCTCATGGGCTGGATCGACAACGACCTCACGGCACTGCCCGAGTACTGCGCGAAGACGAGCGCCGCCACGGGCGTGGCCATCCCGGTGAACTATCCGGTGGTCGGTGCCGACGCGTTCCGCACCGGCACCGGCGTGCACGCGGCCGCGGTGATCAAGGCGTTCAAGAAGGGCGATCACTGGCTGGCCGACCGCGTGTACTCCGGTGTGCCGGCCGACATGGTGGGCCGCTTCCAGGAGATCGAGGTGGGCCCCATGAGCGGCGAGAGCAACGTGGTGTTCTGGCTCGAGAACCGCAAGCTCGCCGTCACGCCCGAACGGGTACAGGCCGTGTTCCAGCGCGCCAAGTCGGTGGACCGCGTGCTCACCGACGACGAGATCCGCGCGGTGCTGGCAGCGTTGGACGAGAGCAAGGTGTGAGCATGCGGCGCGTGCGTTCGGTTTTCGGACGGCTGTTGGTCCTGTGCGCAGCGCTGCTCGCGCTGCCGCTGGTGGCGCTCGCGGCGCCTGCGGCGAAGCCTGCTCCCGCGCGCAAGGCGGCCGCCCCCGCCAAGCCCGCGACGCCGCCGGCCGCCGGCAAGCGCCCGATCGACGTGGCCACGCAGGCGCGCGTGTTCGAGGAGCAGGGCAACTACGCCAGCGCGCTCGCCGCGTTGAAGTCGCTGCGGGCCATGCAGGGCCCCGACGCCGACGTCGAGCTGGCCATTGCGCTCGATGAGGCGCGCACGGGCTTCGCGGATTCGGCGTGGGCGCGACTGCACGGCCCGCTGCTCACCGCCGCTCTCGACGACACGGCGGGCCGTGGGCGCCGCACCGAGTACCCGTTCCAGCGCGAGAGCATGTGGGTGAACGGCTCGTTCGATGGCTGGTACTGGTACGTGGCGCGCGCACGCGCCGAGCTGGCCTACGCCCGGCGTGACTGGAAGGAGGCGCTGCGCATGGCGAACCGCGCCGCGCAGGCGCGGCCGCTGTCGGGCAAGGAAGCGCTGCTGCTGGCACTGGCGGCGGGCCGCACGGGTGACGCGCAGTTCAGCGAGGCGGCCGCGTCGTGGGCCGGCTACCTGGAGCCGTGGCTGCCCGAGGCGCACTCCCTGGCCGGCCTGTGGGCGTGGAAG
>JBEBGT010000255.1:0-5513 GCA_040081365.1 Candidatus Eiseniibacteriota bacterium
AGCGTGTGCTGCGCGTCCACGAGCTGCGCGGGATGTACGCGTAGTCCCGGGGCGCACGAGACGTACCGACCCCCGGTGGGCACGCGCCCGCCGGGGGTCTTCGTATGCCGACCGGGCGGGCCGGCCCCGGTGCCCCGGGACCCCGTCTGGCCGTCAGGGCTGCCCCAGCCCGGAGCGCCCCAGCGCCCCCCACCTGTCGGCAACCACGTGAACCGGGACCGCGCCGGACCCGTGGCGTGTTGGCGACGGCCCGCGGACGGACAAGACCCCGCGAAGCGGCAGCCGAACGCCCCGGACCGGAAGCTCCCGGCCCGGGGCGTCGAGTGTCGCGAACGGCTAGGCGCTGCTAGAACTTGAACGTGAGCCCGACGTGCTGCACGTCGTCGAAGAACTCGCTCACCGTCTGCCCCGCGTAATCCAACTGCAGCTTGGTCTCCGCACCCAGCGGGAGCGCGACACCGAAGCCGTACGTGAGCCCGAAGATCTCGCTGTCGTTGCTCGTGAGCTTGTAGCCCAGCCGAAGCGCGAACTGCTTGCGCAGCCCCAGCTCGGCGCCGACGCGGAACTCGTCGACGTTGAAGCTGTTGCTCTGGTAGGTGCCGTGCAGCCTCAGCTCGCGGGCGTCGCCGGTGAGCACCGGGTAGGTGATGCTGCCGGCGAACAGCGCGGGCAGCTCCGCCGTGGACGAGCTCGCCGACAGCGTGCGGTTCGCCGACTGCGGGTCATCCTCGGGGATCAGCAGGTTGCGGTCGAAGTCCGCACCCGAGAAACCTGCCCCGGGCCCGAAGTTCTGCATCGCCGCGCCCACGCGGATGCCATGCACCCCGGTGTCGTACTGGAAACCGAAATCGAACGACACCGACGTGGCGTGCGTCTGCAGCACCGATTCCGAGATGAGCCGCACCGTGCCGCCGAACGTGGCGCGGTCGGTGAGCACACGGGCATAGCTCAGACCGAACGACGAGAACGTGGGCCGGAACACGTCGCCGGTACCGTCCGGAGCCTCTTCCGTGGTCCGGAAGATGTCGCCCACGCTCAGCACCTTCACGTTCACGCCGATGCTGCCGAAGCCGCCCATCTGCTGCGCGAACGCCAGGTAGTTGACGTCCATGTCAGCGATGTACGCGGCGTGGCTGAACAGCACCTCGGTGTGCGTGTCCGTCTGGGCGAGACCGGCGGGATTGCCGAACAGCGCCTCGACGCCGCGAACGGAACTCAGGTTCGAATACGCCAGGCCGACGCTGCGCGCGCCGACCGGGATGCGGCTTTCCTGCGCGCCGCCGGTGCCGAGGCGCTCCTCGGTGCCGGCGAATGCCGGAACGGCAAGGATCGCGCACGCGAAGGCCGTCGCCAGCACCTTCCTCAGTCGATCATTCATCGTGGTGTGCTCCTTCGATTGCCGGTTAGGGGCTTCCAGTGGACGACGCCTCGGATCAGAAGTTGTTGAGGCGTTCCTTCTCCATGAAGACGGCCACCTTGCCGGTGGTCGTGCCCACGCCCGGCGCATCGACGTGGAAGATGTAGACGCCGCTGCCCACAGGCAGGCCGCTGGCGGTGTTCAGGTCCCAGGTGAGCTGGGACGTCCCGTCGTTCTTGTCGATCACCCGCACCAGATCACCCGCGAGATTGAAGATGCGCAGCGTGCAGCGCGCGGGCAGGTGGGTGAACTTGAGCACACGGCTGAATCGATTGAGCTCGTAGGTGGAGTGCGCGAAGTACGGATTCGGCACCGCACGGATCTTGGAGAGCTCGCCCTTGGCGAGCGCGGCGTTGAACGAGTTCGCAGCGGTCGTCGAGAACGTGTACTGGTCGAAGACGCTCGCCGGCAGCCCGACCGTGAAGCGGATCTTGTCGCCTTGGTCCGGCACGGCCCCGGCCGAAGTGAGGCGCGGGTAGATGTGATAGCGCAGGTCGAGCTCACCCGTCAGCATGTCGGTGAGGTTGGGATCGATGAAGTACGGATCGGTCGTGGGATTGGACACACCCGTGTATGGCGAGTCCATGACCCACAAGGCCTCACGGCCACCATTGCCGGAGTCGTTGGGATCCCAGACGCCGTTCTCGAGCGCCGTGCCACCTTCCTCACGGAACGCGACGTTCAACTGCGTGCCGGTGTCGAGGTCCCAGGCCGTGAACGGGACATCGACGAAGTCGGTGATGAGATCACCGACGCCACCGCGCACGTACCGGTAGGCCTTCTGGAACGGCGGACCGAAGCGCAGGATGACATTGTGGTAATGGCCGTGCGCGGGGAGCGATGAGCCCGGATAGTTCGCACCGTAGTCGCCCGCGCCGTCGAAGAACGCGAGCCCGCGGCCTGCCGCACCGCCGATGGCGGCCGGCGTGCCCCCGGTCGTGTCCTCGTACGCGATGCTGAACAGCTCGTCGAGGACCGACCCCTGGAGCTTGACGCGGATGCCGTCGACGACCGGGAAGTTGTCGTCGCCCGAGAAGTTGGGCCAGTTGTTCACCACCGTGTCGGGCGGCGACCCGGCCTTGGTGCGCACCAGATACCACACCACACCGGCTCCGGCCGGCTTGAAGCCGACCTTCCAGTCGGCGGTGGTGAGTGCGGCGGGATCCTGCAGTTCGACCGTGACGATATCGGTCGATGGCAGAGCCCCGGGCGGCGCGCCGGGAAGCACCGTGTGGACGAGGTCATCGACCACCGCGGAACCCAGGTCGACCCCGGCCGGCGGCGTCTGCGGCACCACCGCGATCGGCGAGAATGCCGATTCCAGGACCTGCTGGAACTGCCCGATGCCGACCGAGTAGGCCGTGACCGAATAGAAGTAACGTTGGGCCGAGAGCAGCGGACCGCCGCGGACCGCGTCACCCGTGAGCTCCAACGAGTAACGCAGGCCGGAGTCGGTGCCGAACGCCTTCACCTTCTGGAGCGCCACCGGCGAGTTCGGGTCGCACTCCACGTCGAGCACCGTGCCGGTGCCATTGACGCGGTCGTAGGTCGCGACGCGTGTCCACGGGCCGGCGATCGAGGCTCCCTGGTAGACGTTGTAGCCCTCCCAGCCGTAAGGGGCCTGGTTGTAGCCCTCCGAGCCGGAGTCCCACTTGATGAACACCTCGCCATCGCGCGGCGTGATGCTCACCACCGGGTTGTTCGGCGGGCTCGGCAGAGCGAAGTTGGCGTCGTAGGCCGCCTGCACGGCCGCGTCGAAGCACTTCATGAGCGCGACGCTGGCCAGCCGCGACGTACCCTGAGCCACGACGATGCCGACCACGACTTCCTGCTCGTCGCCGGGTGCCATGGTGAACGGCCCGCTCGACAGCATGAGACGGCGGTCGGACGGCGCCGCGTCCAGGAAGCCGCGGTTCGCAACCGGGTCGCCCGAGACGTTGAACGGCGTGGGCTGGTTGTTGGTGGGGTCGATCAACGGCGAGCCGTCGCCGTTCAGGCCCTTCATGAAGTTGTAGGTCTCCGTGGAGTCCGCGGGGCCGGCACCGTTGGGGTACTTGTTGAACGAGGCCAGACCGAGCGTGCGGAACGACGGGGCGATGCCGTTCGGGGCGCCGTTCGGACCGGCGATCGGCACGCGCGGGCCCTGCAGGAAGTCGTAGCCCACGCACGGTGCCTGGTTGGCGTACTGCTCGTCGTTGTTGGTGGCGTTGTACACGTAGCCCACCGACAGCGTCGTGTCACAGCCCACCAAGTCATCCGTGGCGCCGCCCAAGTCCGGGTCGGACCACTGCGACACGTAGGCATCGGTGAGCGTCTGCGTGCCGCGGTTGATGATCTTGTACTTCATGAACACGGTGTTGCCGAGAGGCCCCTGACGACTGAACGCGAACGTCGTCTGCTGGATCTCGATGTTGAGCGGCATCTGGCTCGAAGCACCATTGTGGCTGGCGTCCTTGCCGAGGTCGTTGTAGACGCTCCACATCATCTGGTCGCCGATGATGCTGAGCGAGCCGTCCGGCAGCACGGACACCGGCGGTGCCCCGTGCGGAACCGCGCCGGCAACGTAGTCCGCCAGCACGGCGTCCCGCGTGGCGGCGTCGACACCGCCCGTGGCATCCAGGTAGACGCGGTTCAGTTTGTAGACCTTGTACTCCGGCTTGGAGGGGTCGTCGGGAGCCCCGGTCGAGGCGGAACCCGGCTTGTAGTCGTCGCTGTACTCGGCGACCGACACGCGCACGTCCCCGTTGACCAGCGCGCCCATCCAGAACCCGGCCGCGAACACGGCGAACTTGCCCGTGCCCTTGGGGAACTCCAGGCCCGACGTGCCGTTCTCGGTGTCGAACGCGAACGAGCCGGTGTTCTTCACGACCATCGAGATGTTGTTGATGTCGATCTTCTGCCCCGAGTCCTCGGGGTTCGTGCGCGCCGGCCGGGCCTTGCGCTTCGCGCCCGTCGGGGTGGCTGCCACCGCCAGGCTCGACATGAGCAGCAGGCACAGCGCGATCCGGGTGATACGCGAGAACCTCATGCGGACTCCTCCGTGTCTCGTGGGGTCAGGCCTCATGTCAGAAGTCCGTCCGGATGCCGAACCGGATCGTGCGCGGGATGCTGAACAGGCTCTGGTTCTGGGTCGCGAGCGCATACGCGGCCTGCGCATCGATCCCCTCGCCCGCCAGACGCTCGGCGACCGAGCGGCCGGACTCCGTGTTGAGGAAGCCGGTGGTGTAGGCCGAACCCGTGCCCGAGTAGACGTTGATCGAGTTGTTCGTGTTGAACGCGTTGAGCACCCAGACGTACGCGCTCACGCGACGCGAGCTGAGCCGCAGGCCCTTCGTGACCTTGAAGTCGAACGATTGCGTGGCCGGCGACGTGACTGAGTTCTGCGCGCCCGTCGGTTGCTGCGACACGTTCAGGAGCGTGACCTCGTCGGTGATGTTCGTGGGCGTGAACGGCGTGCCGGTGGCGACGTTGTAGAGCACGTTCATGTCGACATCGCCGAGCACCGCGTAGCGTCCCCACTTGGGGCCCTGGTCCTTGCCCCACGCCAGGCCCATGTTCACGGCCAGCTTGTGGCGCTGGTCGAAGTCGAGCGGGCTGGTCTGGTGCGGCACCTGGCTCGCGGTCCACGCGATGTTGCGCTGCGTGTTCGACACCGAACCCGTGCCCTGCGCGAACGACAACGAGTAGGCGATGCCGCCGCTCAAATGGTGCGCCGGCCGCATCGTGACGCCCACGTCGACGCCCTTGAGCGTGGCGAAGTCCTTGTTGCGGAACGAGCTGAAGCTGTTGGGTCGCGACGAGATCGTGGCCACCTGCACCAGGTCACGCACGTCCTTGTAGTACACGGACACGTCGAGCTTCGCGTAGTCGTTGAGCTGGTGCGCGATGCCGACCTCGTACGCCGTGGTCATCTCGGGCTTCAGGTTCGGATTGCCGAACGGCACGTAGTAGCCGCCCTTGCGCACCTTGAAGTCGAGGAAGCGATAGGACACGTACAGGTCCTGCAGGTTCGGCTGCTGGTAGAACTGGCCCCAGTTCACGTGCAGCACCGTCTTGTCCGTGAACGGGAAGCCGATACCGATGCGCGGGCTCACGC
>JBEBGT010000256.1:0-5492 GCA_040081365.1 Candidatus Eiseniibacteriota bacterium
ACACATGCTCGCCAACGGCATGCGCGTGCTGCTGGTGCCGCGCCACCTGTCACCCACCGTGTCGTGCGGCTGGGTGGCGCGCGTGGGTTCGGCCAACGAGCACCCCGGCATCACCGGCATGGCGCACCTGTTCGAGCACATGATGTTCAAGGGCACGCACGTCATCGGCACGCGCGACGACGCGCTCGACTCGCGGCTCATCGAAGCACAGGAAGCGGTCATGGAGGACATGCGTGCCGAGATCTCGAAGCTGCGCGCGGCCTACCGGCGCGGCGACATCGACGACATCACTCGACCTGAGGCCAAGACGCCGCGCATGAAGGCGCTCGAAGCGCAGTTCGACTCGCTCGTGGCACTGCAGCGCAAGAACATGATCAAGAACGAGTTCGACCTGGTGCTGCAGAAGAACGGCGCGTCGCGCATCAACGCGTTCACGAACGAGGACATGACGTTCTACTTCTACACGCTGCCCACGAACAAGCTCGAGCTGTACTTCTGGATGGAGTCCGACCGCCTCAAGAACCGCGTGTTCCGCGAGTTCTACAGCGAACGCGACGTGGTCTACGAGGAGCGCCGCCGCAGCGTCGAGTCCACGCCCACTGGCAAGTTCGACGAGTCGTTCAACTCGATCTTCTGGGACGCGTCGCCGTATTCGTGGGACACGATCGGCTGGCCGAGCGACGTGGCGAACATCACGCTGGCGCAGGCCAACGACTTCTACTCACGCTTCTACGCGCCGCAGAATCTCACCGCGGTGCTGGTGGGCGACTTCGACCCCAAGGAGGCGCTGGCGCTGGCCGAACGCTACCTGGGTTCGATCCCGCGCGGCACGACCCCGATCCCCGAGATGATCACCATGGAGGTGCCGCAGATCGCCGAGAAGCGCTTCTTCGGCGAAGCCGAGACGAACCCGAGCGTCGAGATCCGCTGGCACGCAGTTCCGAGCGTGCACAAGGACATCCCGGCGTTCACGGTGCTGCAGACGGTGCTGAACGGCGACACCGGACGGCTCAAGAAGAACCTGGTGCTGGGCTCGGGTCCCGCCACCCGTGCCAACGCGCGGCTCGACGACCGCAAGTACGAAGGGCTGTTCGAGATCGACGCCGAGTGCAAGGACGGCCGCGCGCCGGACGAGGCCGAGAAGGCCGTGTACGCCGAGCTCGAGAAGATCGGCAAGGACGGCGTGCCCGAGGACGAACTGCAGGCCGCCAAGAACCGCTTCCTCACCACCACCTACCGACAGCTCGACGGCAATTTCTTCCAGATGATCCGCTACGGGGTGGCCGATGCGCGCGGCGACTGGCGGCTGGCCGACCAGCTTTCGGACCAGGTGCAGAAGGTGAGCGCGGCCGACCTGCAGCGCATCGTGAAGAAGTACTTCAGCCGCGAGAACCGTGCCGTGGCCACCTACACGCGCAAGGCCGGCAGCGAGCCCGAGGACCCGGTGCTCGCGGGCCTGCCCGCCGAGGCCAAGGGCATGGTGAAGCAGGCCCTGGCCCGGCTGCAGGCGGCCACCGACCCGGCGCAGCTGCAGCAGATGCTCACGCGCATGGAGTCGATGAGCGCGCAGGTGCCGGAGAACATGAAGGCCGGACTCGACTACGTGAAGACCCGCATCCAGGCCCGGCTCGCCGAGCTGGACGGCAAGAAGTGAACCGGAGGCTCACGATGACCCCGAACGTGTTCCGCTCTCCTCTGGGAGTCCTGTGCCTGACGCTCGCGCTGGCGGCCCCTGCCGCGGCCGCGACCGCGACGCACCCCGACCAGTTGAAGTACCCGTCGTTCCAGTTCGTGCCGCCCAAGGCGGCGGACCATCGCGTGAAGCTGTCGAACGGCATGATCGCCTACCTCGTGCCCGACCGCACCACGCCGCTCGTCACGGTGCACGTGCTCATGCGCTGCGGCCCACAGCTCGACCCCGCCGGCAAGGAGGGTCTGGCCGCGATGTGCGCGAACCAGCTCACGCGCAGCGGCACGGCCACGCTGACGGCCGAACAGGTGGAGGCGCGCGTGGCCAGCCTGGGCGCGCAGCTCGAGTCCAGCGCCGGCGGTGGCGGCGGTGGCTTCTTCGGGCTCGGCGGCGTGCCGATCGGCCCCACCGAGGGCCGTGCCACCGTGAACCTGCTCGCCAAGGACCTCGACGAGGGCCTGGGCCTGCTCACCGGATGCCTCAAGACTGCGGCGTTCCAGCCCGACCGGCTGAAGCTCTACAAGGACCAGGTGCTGCAGAACATGAAGCGCCGCAACGACGAGTCCGGCGACATCGAGGAACGCGAGTGGGGCGCGCTGCTGCGCGGCGAGGACCATTGGTCGAATCACTGGACCACGAAGTCCTCGATCGAGAGCATCACGCCGGACGACCTGCGCGCATTCCAGAAGCGCTACGTGGGGCCGCGCAACTTCATCCTCGCGGTGGCGGGTGACTTCGACCGCGCCAGCATGGTGAAGAAGCTCGAAGCCGCGTTCGCCAAGTGGCCCGTGCCCGGCGAGAAGCCGGCCACGCCGGCGGCCCCCGTGGCGCCGGCGCAGGCGGGTTGGTTCCTGGTCGAGAAGGACGTCAACCAGGGTCGCGTCTCGCTCGGCCTGCCGGCGCTCGATCGCTACGACCCCGACTGGGCCGCGGCGCGCATCATGAACGACGTGCTGGGCGGCGGCGGCTTCACGTCGCGGCTCGTGAACCGCATCCGTTCCGACGAGGGGCTGGCCTACTCGGTCAACTCGCGCATCGAGGGCGGCACCTACTACGCTGAGCCGTGGCGGCTCGTGTTCCAGTCCAAGGTGCGCTCGGTGGCGTACGCGACCGAGATCGCCATGACCGAGATCGCCAAGATGCGCGATTCGCTCATCACGCCCACCGAGCTCGAGGCCAGCCGCAACAAGTTCGCGGAGTCGCTGCCGGTGCAGTTCGAGACCGCGAGTGCGATCGCCGGCTCGCTGGCGGTGGAGGAACTCACCGGACGCTACGAGAAGGACCCGGCCTACTTCGCGGACTACGCCAAGCGCCTGCAGGCGGTCACCGCCGCCGATGTGCAGCGCGTCGCCAAGCGCATTCTGGATCCCGCCAAGATGACGGTACTCATGGTGGGCAACACGAAGGACATCCTCGCGGGCGACGACAAGCACCCGGCCGACGTCAAGAAGCTGGCCGGCGGCGAGCCCAAACGGCTGCCGCTGCGCGACCCGCTCACCATGAAGAAGCAGCAGGGCGACCCGAACTGAGTCCCGCGACGACGCGGCGGAGGCCCGCCGCGTCGTCCACCCCGTGTCGTCCACCCCGTATGGAGCGAACCAAGGCGAAGCGAAGCACGATGCCGGTGTACGACCTCGAGATCCCACGTGGCCGCTCACACGAGGCGGCGCTGTTCCTGGCCGAGATCGATGACCAGACCCGCCGTCTGTTCCAGGACTTGAAGGGCATCACGGCGGCCGAACTGGCGTGGAGCCCCAAGCGCGGCCAGAACACCATCGGCATGCTGCTCACCCACCTCGCGGTGGTCGAAGTCTACTGGCTGGCCGTGGCCGCCGGACGCTTCACGCCCGCGGCGCTCAAGAAGTCCGGCGCCCGCGACGTGGCCGAGCAGGAGTTCCGGGACGTGCTCGGGGTGGGCCCGGACGACGACGGCATGCCGCTCGCGAAGAACGGCCTGCCCCCTGCGGCACTGGCGAGCTGGACCTATGCCGACTACCGTCGACTGCTCGGCCGCGCGCGGGTGCATATCGCCGCCCAGGTGCTGGAGCTCACTGACCGTGACGTGGCGCGCAAGGTGAAGCGCGTGCGCTTGAACGGTGAGCACACGGCGCAGAGCGTGCGCTGGATCCTGTACCACGTGCTCGAGCATTTCTCGGGGCACTACGGACAGATCCTGCTGCTCCGGCACCAGTACGCGGACCGCCGGAAGAAGTGAGCGAATTCGCTGGCCCCGGGTGCGCGAGCGGCGAGTGACGCTCGTTCCACCCCGGGCCCTCGCCGTGGGAGGCCCCATGAACTCACCTGCCCAACGCATCGTCTCTCGCATCGTCCCCGAGCCCGGCTTTCGTTCACACGAGGTGGCCGTGAAGGTGGCCGAGGTCGCGCTCGTGCATGAGCAACTCGTGCAGGCGGCGAGCGGGCTGAGCGCGGCCCAGCTCGGCTGGCAGCCCGCACCCGGCCGCAACACGCTCGGCATGCTGCTGGCACACATCGCGGTGGCCGAGGTGCACATCGGCTGCGTCGTGCTCAGAGCCGAGCGCGACAGCGACATCATGGGCGTGCTCGGGATCCGCATGGACGACGATGGCATGCCGCTGGCCGCCGACGGCACCCCGCCGCCGCGCCTCGATGGCGAGCCGTTGCCGTTCTTCGCCGACCTGCTGGAGCGCGCCCTGGCGCACACGCGCGCGGCCTGCCGCGAGTTGGGCGACGACGTGCTCGGGCTCGAGATCGTGCGGCCGCCGAGGCCCGACGGCAGCGTGCGCGTGTTCGACCGGCGTTGGGGGCTCTACCACATGGTGGAGCATGCGGCCGGGCATCTGGGGCAACTCCAAGCGCTCAAGCACCTGCTGCCCTAGCGCCGATGCACGAATCCGCCAACTTGTTACCCTGCAGCCTATAGACAGCTTTATCTCAGGTTCTCGTGGAGGCGACTTACCGACGTCGGCGCCCTTCCACCGCTCACCCCCGACCGGTGCGCCGCGCCGCGTGCGCTCAGTCGAGCAGCGCCATCACCAGGCCACAGCGGATCTTCGGCACGAACCACGTCGACTTGGGCGGCATCATCTTGTCCTGCATGCAGACATCGATGAACTGGCGCATCGTCACCGGCGGCAGCGTCACCGCCAGCGCGGCCCGGCCGGCATCGACCTCGCCCTGCAGCCAGCGCGCATCGCGGTTCGCACCCACGAACGTGAGGCGCTCGTCGCGCGCGTCTTCCACGTGCAGCACGGCGCTGAAGAAGCGGCGCTGCACGATGTCGGCATCGATATCCTGAGCCGCGTCGTGCGGGTCGAACGAGCCGGGCCTGGGGACCAGCCGCCACCACTGCGTGCCGTCGTAGAGCCCGATGTCGTGCGTCCGCTCGGGCTGGTACGGCCCGCCCGGCTGCGGCTCGGCGGTGAAGTCCGTGCGCAGTGCGGCGATCAGGTCGCCGGCCGGCAAGGCGCTGGCATCGATCAACCGGTTGTAGGGCGAGATCGTCATGGTGCGCGCCGGGAAGAACACCGCCAGGTAGTGCCGGTAGCCCAGCATGGCGGCGGCCGCGCTGCGGTGATTGCCGTCGGCCACATAGGCGCGCGGCTCGGCCGCCACAAGCGCGCGCAAACGCGCGATCGCGCCGGGCTCGGTCAACAACCAGACGCGATGATGATTGCGCAGCTCATCGTCCGACTCGAACGACGGCGCGTGGCCGCGGGTGTACTGCTCGAGGCCGGCCTGGAACTCGCCGCGCTCATCGTCGACCACGAGGTTGACCGTACCCATGTCGGCGCGGGTCGCCGCGGTCAGGCGGGCGCGGCCC
>JBEBGT010000257.1:0-5487 GCA_040081365.1 Candidatus Eiseniibacteriota bacterium
TCTCGAGCGCCCGCGCCACGATGTGCGCCGACGCCCTGAATCCCGCCTGCTGCACCCGGATCGCGAAACGCACGACGTCATCGAGCCCGAGCTTGGGCAGGATCTCGTCCGGCCATTCGGCAGGGAGAGCGATAGCGGGAAAACGCGCGCCAGTGGCGAAGGCGCTGCTGCGCTACAAGGGCATCCGGCTCAACGTGGTCACGGGCGGGCCCGCCGTGGTGCGCGAAGCACTCGACTCGGGCAAGAAGGCCATCACGGCCGGTCCGGGCAATCCGCCCAGCGTCGTCGACGAGACCGCCGACCTCGAGGCCGCCGCGCGGCACCTGGTCATGGGCGCGTCGCTCGACAACAACATCATCTGCACCGACGAGAAGGAGATCGTGTGCGTCTCCATCGTCGCCGACCGGCTCAAGGAGAACATGGCGCGTTCGGGGGCCATCGTGCTGAGCCCCCACCAGATCGAGCAGGTGCGCAAGCTCATCCTCGAGAGCGAGAAGGGGCCGCGGAAGTACGCGGTCATCAACCGCAAGTACGTGGGCAAGGACGCCGCGGTCATCCTGCGCGACGCCGGCGTGCCGTGTCCGCCGAGCGTGCGAATCGCGCTGTGCGAGGTCGACGCCGACCACCCGTTCCTGTGGACCGAGCTCATGATGCCGGTGCTGCCGCTCGTGCGCGTGCGCCACGTGGACGATGCCATCGACTTCGCGGTCGAGGTCGAGCACGGCTACCGGCACACGGCTTCCATGCACTCGCGCAACATCGACAAGCTGCACCGCATGGCGCGCGCGTGTGACGCCTCGATCTTCGTCAAGAACGGCCCCAACGCCTCCGGCCTCGGCTGGAACGGCGAGGGTCCCACCAGCTTCACCATCGCCAGCCCGACCGGAGAAGGCATGACCACCGCGCGCAGCTTCACGCGCATCCGCCGTTGCACGCTCGTCGACCGGTTCCGCATCGTATGAGCCACGTCGCGATCGCCGCGCTCGAGACCTCGAGCATCGCGCAGGGCTTCGTGACCGCCGATGCCATGGTGAAACAGGCCGAGGTCGAGGTCCTCGCGGCCTCGGTGCTGTCGCCGGGCCGCTACTGGATCGTGGTCGGGGGCGATGTCGCCAACGTGCGTGCCGCGCACCGGCGCGGAGTCGAGATCGCGGCCGACGCGCTGCTCGACCAGTTGTTCATCCCGCAGCTGCACGCGGGCGTCATGCCGGCACTGCGTGGCCTGGTGCCCGCGAGTGACGACGATGCCGTGGGCGTGATCGAGACGCTGTCGGCGGCCTCGGCCATCGTGGCGGCCGACGTGGCGGCGAAGGCCGCGCGCATCACGCTGCGCGACCTGCGGCTCGCCAACGGCATCGGCGGCAAGGGCGTGGTGCTGCTGTCCGGCACGCTGCACGACGTGCAGGCCGCGATCGCCGACGGCAGCTCCGAGGCGCGCAAGCGTGGACTGCTCGCGCGGTCGGTGGTCATCCCGCGCATGGACGCGCGGCTGCGCGCGCGCGTGATCTGATGCTGTTCGCGCGCGTCCTCGGCACGGTGGTGAGCACCGAGAAGGTGCCGGCCTGGAAGGGGCAGCGCCTGCTGCTCGTGGAAGTCACGGACCCCTCCGGGGTGAGCGCGGGCGGCCGGCCGTTCGCCGCCATCGACCTCGTGAGTGCCGCCCCCGGCCAGCAGGTGTTCGTGGTCCGCGGCCGCGAGGCCGCCGTGGCACTGGCGAACCCCGAGAATCCGGCCGACGCCGCGATCGTGGGCCTGGTCGACCACGTCTCGCGGCCTGCCGGCGAGGGCCGCTGAGGTGTTCCTCGCACGGGTCACCGGCGAGGTCGTGGCCACGATCAAGCATCCTCATCTGCACGCCCGCAAGCTGCTGCTCGTAGCCCCGGAGCCCGTGCCGGGGCGGCCGGTCGCACCCGAGGTCATCGCGCTCGACACCGTCGACGCCGGGGTCGGGGACCGCGTCCTGGTGGCCGACGAGGGCAACGCCGCCGCCCAGGTGCTGGGGCTCCCACGGGGGCCGGTCCGCACGGTCGTGGTGGGTGTCGTCGACGAGGTCGACGCCCCCGGTTCGGGGGCCCCCCAGCGCCGCCCTTGAGCGAAAGGCTCCGGGCGACTATCTTCCCACGGTCCACGCCAAGGGAGGTGCGGGATGCCGCTCTACGATTATCGCTGTCCCGAGTGCCGTCAGGCGTGGGAGTCGTTGCAGGACCGATGGGATTCGCCGTCGCCGGCTTGCCCGGCCTGCGGCTCCGAGCGGTCCGAGCGGCAGCTCAGCACGTTCGCGGTTGTCGCAAGCTCCGCGGTCGCAGGACGTTCCGTGCCCGGTGGCTGTGGGACGGGCGACTGCGCTTGCCGCCGGGCGCAGGACCAGTCGTGAGCACAGTCAACACGGAGGACGCACGATGACCAAGGCGGACCTGGTGGAAGAGATCGCCACGACCACGGGCGTGTCGCGCAATCACACGGCAGTGATCATCGACGGGATGCTGGACGCGGTCTGTCGCGCGCTCAGCGAAGGGAAGCATCTGGAGATCCGCGGTTTCGGGACGTTCAAGGTGCGCGAGCGTCGCGCACGTCGTGCGCGCAATCCGCGCAGCGGAACCGAGGTGCAGGTGCCGGCCAAGCTCGTGCCGGTGTTCAAGCCGAGCAAGGAACTGAAGGCCCAGGTCCTCGAGACCACGGCCAACACGGAAAGCGGCGCGGCCGTCTAGCGTCGCACATCAGTCACACCGGAAAGGAGCCAGGATGGGTTCGGGGAAGAAGCGGAAGCGTAAGAAGATCGCGACGCACAAGCGGAAGAAGCGCCTCCGGAAGAATCGTCATAAGAAGCGCGTCCGCTAGTCGTCCCGCTCGGGACCCCGAAGCCGTTCGCAGGCTCCTCGGCCGCGCGCACTTCGCGCGCGGCCGTTGGACTTTCGAGCCGGCCCGTCACGGGCCCGGCGTGAGGGACCTGCGCTGGCGGGGAACCCATGCCCCGGAGGACGGGGATTGGGTCATCGCCGAGCTCCCTTGGGACGGACCTGCACATCTGGTCGAGGTCCTGGGTGCCGACGACCGGCCGGAATGGGATGACGCGACGGTGGCTTCCCAGCACCGCTTGCGCATCTCGTTCCCCGCGGAGGCCGAAGCCGAGGCCGCGGCGTTCCGCGAGCCGGAGGCATCCGAGGTGGCGTCCCGAGAGGACCGGCGCGCCGATCTCGTGCTCACCATCGATCCGGCCGACGCCCGCGACCATGATGACGCCCTCGCGCTCTACCGGCTTGCGAACGGGCGCTTCGAGGTCGGCATCCACATCGCCGACGTCTCGCACTATGTGCGGCCCGGCACGGCGCTGGACGCTGAAGCCCGGTTGCGAGGCACCAGCTGTTACCTGCCGGGCGGGGCCGTGCCCATGCTGCCCGAACGGCTGTCCACCGACCTGTGCTCGCTCCGCGACGGAGTCGACCGCCTGGTGCTGTCGGTGTTCGCCGAGGTCGATGCCGCCGGCATGCTGCACGGCTTCCGCTTCGCGGAGTGCGTGATCCGCAGTCGCGCCAGTCTGTCGTACGAGCAGGTTCAGGACGCCCTCGACGGCAAGGCGGTGTTGCCCGACGGCCAGCACGAGGCCGTGGCCGAGCTCATGACGCTGGCGCGCGGGCTGCGTGCGCGGCGCATGGCCGTGGGCGCGCTGGCGCTCGAGTCCATCGAGGTCAAGGCGGTGGTCGACGAGCACGGCGAGACCCTCGCGATGGTGCGGCGACCCCACCTCGAGAGCCACGAGCTCATCGAGGAGTTCATGCTGCTCGCCAATCGCTGCGTGGGCGAGGCCGCCGCGGTGCGCAAGGCCGGCGTGCTGTGGCGTGTGCACGAGCCCCCGCTGGCCGGCAAGCTCGCCGATCTCGACGAGATGCTGCGCGTGCTCGGCCTGCCGCGCATCGGGCATCCGGGCGAGCCCCACCGCGCGTTGCAAGCGCTGCTCGCGGTCGCGCTCGACCCGCCGCGCAAGCGGCTGCTGCACCGGCTGGTGCTGCGTTCGCTCACGCGGGCGCGCTATGGCGAGCGCGACCTGGGGCACTTCGGGCTCGCCACCTACGAGTACCTGCACTTCACGTCGCCCATCCGGCGCTACCCCGACCTGCACAACCACCGCCGCGTGCGCGAGTGGATCCGCCGGCAGCCCGATGGCGGCTGGGACCCGCTCGCCAACACCACGCTCGCGGCCCAGTCGAGCGCGTGCGAGCAGGTCGCCACCGAAGCGGAGCGCGAGGGCACCAAGGTCAAGGGCCTGCGCTTGCTGGCGGGGAGACTCGGGGACCGGGCATCGGGTAGTATCTCGGGGCTCGTGCCACGGGGGTTGTTCGTCGAGCTCGAGGATCCGCCGGTCGATGGGTTCGTCGCCGTCTCCGAGCAGCTCGACGATCGCTTCGAACTGGATGCCGCGGGAGTGAGGTTGGTGGGCCGCCGCACACGCCGCCGCTTCACGCTCGGCGACCCGGTGGTGGTGACGATCGCGCGGGTCGATGTCCCCGCGCGCACATGCGATCTTGCGCTCGATGAGGGCGAACCGCGGCGAGGACGCCGCGTCAACAGGAGGCTAGGATGGCGGTGATGAAGAAGACGAGTGCGCGGCGCGGGCGGGAACGCCGGACGAGTGCGCGCGCGGACGCCAAGTTGTCGATGCGGGTCGAGGCCGGGGCCGGTGCGGGCTCGCCGCAGATCGTCACCGAGAGTCAGAACATCTCGTCGAGCGGGATCTACTGCCTGTCGTCGCACTACCTGGCGCCGCTCTCGAAGGTGCAACTCACGATCGTGTTGCCGCGCGTGCCGGGCAGCGAAGGGGCCGCGCAGGAACTGGTGAAGTGCGAGTCCATCGTCGTGCGTTGCGATCAGCGCACCGGGGACCGCTCCGAGACGCCGTACGAACTCGCCTGCATGTTCACGGGGCTCGAGCCCGAGCGCCGCCGCCGCGTGGAGGAGTTCGTGACCTGGCGCAACCTGCAGGCGCTGCGGGCCGCCTTGGCACCGGCGCCCAAGGCCGTGAGGGCCGCGAAGCCCGTGTCCGTGCGCGCCACGGCCCGCAAGGGCCGGACGGCACGTGCCAAGGTCGCGCGAGGGGGGGCCAAGAAGAAGTCGGTCGTGAAAGCCAGCGCCAAGAAGCGCGCGGGTGCGAAGCCGGTCCGCAAGGTGAAGCCGGCCCGCACGGCCGCGCGCGCGGCCGCCAAGCCAGCCCGCAAGAGCGCGAGCAAGGCGCGGCGCTGAGGGAACGTCTCGCGATGGCACCCCGAGTCGGGGTCGTCCGGGCTCGGGCGCTGAACGGTGAGTTCGCGCCGCCCGGCGACAAGTCGATCACGCACCGTGCGCTCCTGTTCGGGCTCCTGGCCGAGGGCACCACGGAAGTCCGCGGCGCCAATCCGGGCCAGGACTGCGCGTCGTCGGCGGCGGCGGCGGCCGAGCTGGGCGCGGGGGTGTCGCGCACCGGCACCGGCTGGGACGTGACCGGCACCGGCGGGC
>JBEBGT010000258.1:0-5473 GCA_040081365.1 Candidatus Eiseniibacteriota bacterium
CCGTTCGGGTGGGCGCAGTGCACGGCGTCGCGGTCCGTCCCGGTGGGGGCGCGCGCTCGCGGGCTTCAGGGGTACGGCAACAGGACGGGCGATGATACCGGATGCGGGCCCCAGCGGTCACTCCCGCGGCAGGTGCGCGTAGGTGGCGGGTCGGGCGACGCACCGCCTGGAAAGTTCACGGGCCCGGGAACCTCCGCGCGCCGGCGGTCATTCCGGATGACAACGCCCCACGCGTCGTACACCCACACACCCCTATCCGGAGGTCCGCCATGAAGTCCATCCTCGCGATCCGTTCACTCACGTTCGCCCTCGCCGTCGGCGCGGTCGCGCTCGCCGGTTGCTCGCGCGGCACGCAGCTCGCCGGTCCCGCTGCCGACGCCGCGCTCGCGGCCCGCTCGGCGGATGCCGCCCGCGGCGGCGGTGCGCGCCTGTTCGTCACCAGCGGTCACGAGAACGCCGACGGCACCGTGACGCTGCCGCTTCATCGCGGTACGAGCAAGGGCCGCACGGTGTGGTACATCCTGCTCGATGCGTCCACGGGCGATGCCGCCAAGCGCTGGGGCATCAACGAGTCGCAGAAGCTCGCGCACCTGCGCGGCACCACCGCGGCGCAGAAGGTCGCCATGGTCAACGGCATGATCGAGTTCCCGGCCAGCGTCGACTTCTCGCCGCGCCGTGATGTCGTGGCCGGCCCCACCGGCTTCCCGCCGGCCCACTTCGAGATCGGCGCCGAGGGCGAAGCCGGTTACTCGCCGTTCATCGAGCTGACCGACGGCACCATCCTGAATGCGCCGATCGTCGCCAACGAGAGCGGCCAGGCCGACAAGGTGAAGCGCATCGACACCGCGGCCGGCACCGTTGACTTCGAGGAGACCGATGGCTTCAGTGGTGGCAAGGCCGTGCGCTACGTGAGCACGGATGCCTCGATCAAGTTGGCCGCCGCACTCGAGAACGTCACGTACGCTCCGGCGCTCGATGCCGCTCCGAGCGTGGGCCAGGATGGCACCGACCAGTCGCGCACCGGCCTCATCGCGTTCGTGAACGGCCAGCTCGGTGCGGGCAACCCGAACCGTCAGGGCTTGAACTCGGCGGTGCTCGATGGGCTCGCGCCGCTCAACATCCTGCGCTGGGCGCCCAACCAGGGCCGTTACAGCCCGATCTGGGACGTGCACCCGGCGGCGTGGACGGATGCCGCGATCGCTTCGGGACAGAACAAGCGCCAGACCGACTTCGGCACGGTACAGGGTCTGGTCGACAAGGGGCTGGTCACGGGTCCTGGCGGTGCGAAGTTCGGCGCCGCGGGCTTCGTGGTGAACTGCCCGATCATCAGCCAGCGCTGACGTCGGGCGGAACGGGCGCCGCGGCGCCGCGGGGCGAATCGCAAGCAGCGAGCCCGGCACACCGGATGGTGTGCCGGGCCCGTCGATGTCCGGAGCGCGGGCTACGGCTGCGGCTTCGTGCTCGAGATCGAACGCACGTACGAGATGACGTCGCGGATCTGCTCGGGCGACAGCGTCACGGTCCAGGCCGGCATGAACGTGGACCTCTTGAAGTGGCCGCCTCCACGCGAGACCACGGCGAACAGCTCGCGGTCGTTGCGCGTCTGGAAGTAAGTGGAGTCGGTGAGGTCGCGCGGCCGCACCTGGTGCTCGGCGAACAGCCGTTCGCCGATCGGGCCATCGCCCTTTCCGAACGAACCGTGGCAGGCCGAGCAGTGGTGCACGTACAGCGTGCGGCCGTCGGCCGGCGAGCCTGCGGGTGCGGCCAGGTACTCCTGCAGTGTGGCCGAGGGAATCGCCGGGTGAGCCGCCGACAGCGAGCCCACATAGGTGGTGAGCGCCTCGATCAGCTCGGGACCCAGCAGGTCGCCCCACGCCGGCATGAGGTTCGAGCGCCCGGTATGGGCACCGCCCTGCGCGATGACCTTGGCGAGGTCGTCCTTCGTGAGCGCGTTCATCTTCTCGCCGTCGTTGAGCCGCGCCACGGTCACACCCTTCTGCAGCAGCACCGACGCGACTTCACCGTCGCCGTTGCCCTCGTTGCCGTGGCACATGGCGCAATAGGCGAGGTACGTGCGCTGGCCCAGTTCCATCTTGGCGAGCGTGGCCAGCGAGTCCGCGACATGTGCGGAATCGGCGGCGTTGGAGACAGGGGTGGCGGACTTCGGCTGGCAGCCCACGGCCACCACGAACAAGGCGAGCAGCACGACCACGAACTTGGTACGGAGCGCGCGCATATGATCCTCTCGATGCGGGCCGCCGGGCGAGTCCGGGCTTAGTGCCATGCGGCGCCGCGTTTTACTCAGCTGGGTGAGTACGGCACACGGAGCATCGACCCGCATGGGGCAGGGGGGCAATGCGCCGCAAGGACCATGGCGGAACGATCGGGATGCCGCTGCCCCCGGATGCGAGAACGCGAGTGGTGGGTGAGCACGGAGGCGGAGACATCCGCGCGCGCCGTTCCATCCGGCGCGCGGTGGACCGCACGCCCAACATACGCCGGAACCCCGTGCGAGGCGAGGCGATTCCGGTGATCCCCGGGTCATTTGCCCGGCCCCCCTGCTTTGCCTAGCGTGGCGCTCCCTATGGACCTCGACCCGAAGAACCTGCCCAAGCCGGAGCTGTACCGCCTGCTCATCTCGGCGGTCGTGCCGCGCCCGATCGCGTTCGTGTCCACGCAGGCCGCCGACGGCGGCACGAACCTGGCGCCGTTCTCGTACTTCAACGCCATCTCCAGCGAACCGCCGCTGATCGGCATCGCGATCAGCGATCGCGCAAACGATCCGAAGGACACGCTGCGCAACATCCGCGAGACGCAGGAGTTCGTGGTCAACGTGGTGAGCGATGGCGTTCTCGATGCCATGGTGCAGACGGCCGGCGAGTGGCCGCGCGGCGTGAGCGAGTTCGGTCCCGCCCGGCTCACGCCGGCGCCGAGCGCCCGCGTGCAGCCGCCCTACGTGCTGGAGTCGCCGTTGCAGCTGGAGTGCCGGCTCCACCGCGAGCTGCCGCTCGGCAACAGCATCTTCGTGGTGGGCGAGGTCGTGTTCGTGCGCGTGCGCGACGACGTCATGACCGATGGCCGCATCGACCCGGTGAAGCTCGCACCCGTGGGCCGGCTGGGCGGTGAGCTGTACGCGCCGCTCGGCGAAGTGCTCAAGCGCACGCGTCCCAAGGTGTCGCGGCAGACGGGCGCGTTGGAGGGTTGACGCCGCGCGAGCGCGCCCGTGGGCGGCCCGGCCGCGCCGGGCGCTGGGGGCGGTGCAAAGAGGCTGACGGCGGCGGCGTGCGCGGCTAGACTCCGCCGCCATGCGACCCTTCGGTATCCGCGCTCTTGCGCTCGTCTGCGGCCTCGCGGCCGTGCAGTCCGTTTCAGCCGAGCCCGCTACGGGCTCGGACTTCCTCGATCGTTACGCCGCAACGCGCGGCTTCCGCTCTGGCACACCCGCCAGTATCGCCATCCCGCGCGATGCCAACGAGGTGCTGTTCCTGCGGTCGGGAGCACGCGATCGCGTGCAGAGCCTGTGGTCGTTCGACCCGCTCACGGGCAGCGAGCGCGAGCTCCTCACCGGGGCCCAGTTGCTGGGCGGCGCCGACGAGACGCTCTCGCCCGAGGAGCGTGCCCGGCGCGAGCGGCTGCGCATGACCGCGCGCGGGCTGTCGAGCTTCGAGCTCTCGAAGGACGGCCGCCGGCTGCTGTTGCCCTACTCCGGGCGGCTGTTCGTGGCCGAGCGTCCGTCGTACCGCGTGCGCGAGGTCGGCGCCGGCGGCACGGCCGGCGTGGCCGCAGACGGCGCGCACCTGTCGCCCGACGGCACGCAGCTCTCACTCGTGCGCGCGGGCGAACTGCGCGTGCTCGATCTGGCGAGCGGGGCCGAGCGCAGCATCGCCAAGCCGGAATCCGCGGGCGTGACCTATGGGCTCGCCGAGTTCGTGGCGCAGGAGGAGATGGACCGCTTCGACGGCTACTGGTGGTCGCCCGACTCCAAGTGGCTGGCCGTGCAGCGCAGCGACGACGCCGGCGTCGAGCGGTTGCGCATCATGGATCCGTCCAATCCCACGAAAGCGCCCGAGGAGAATCCGTACCCGCGGCCCGGCAGCCGCAACGTCGACGTGCGGCTCGCCATCTACCCCGCCGCGGGTGGTGCGCCGGTGTGGGTGCAGTGGGACCGGGAGGCGTTCCCGTATCTGTGCCGCGTGCGGTGGCCCGAGGCCGGCCCGCTCACCATCTATGTGATGGACCGCCGCCAGCAACAGGCGTCGCTGTTGAGCGTGGATCCCGCGACCGGACAGACCACGCCGCTGCTGGGCGAGCGCGACGCCGCGTGGATCAACCTGCCCGCCGGCGCGCCCGAGTGGCTGGCCGACGGCCGCAGCATGCTGTGGATCAGCGAACACGACGACACGGGCCCCGCTCTGGACCTGCAGTTGCCCGATGCCACGAGTCGGCGCCTCACACCGCCGGGACTGCGCGTGCGTGCGTTGCTCGCGGTGGATGCCGCGCGCGCGACAGCCTACGTGAGCGCCAGCGATGAGCCCAGCGAGACGCACGTGTGGGCGGTCGATCTCAAGAAGCCGTGGAAGGCGAGGCGGGTGGATGCCTCGGCCCCCGTGCGCGGACTCGAGAGCGCCGTGTTCTCACCGACCTGCGCGCTGCGCGTGCGCACGGTGACGCCCGAGCAGGGTGCGACGCGCTGGCGGGTCGAGGGCGCGGACGGCAAGCTGCTCGGTGAGCTCCGGTCGGTGGCCGAGGACGCGGGCATCGAGCCGGTGGTGGAGTGGACGAACATCGGCCCGGATTCGCTGCGGGCGTTCATCGTCCGGCCGCGGGACTTCCAGCCGGGCCGGCGCTATCCGGTGATCGACTGGGCCTACGCCGGGCCGCACAGCCAACGCGTGGTGCGTTCGAACCGGCGTTACCTGCTCGAGCAGTGGCTGGCGGACCAGGGCTTCATCGTGGTGACGGTCGATGGTCGCGGCACGCCGGGCCGCGGGCGCACGTTCGAGCGCGCCATCCGCGGCGACTTCATCGGCCCTGCGCTCGCCGACCACACCCGCGCGCTCAAGTCACTGTGCGCGCGCTACCCCGAGATGGACGCCGGGCGTGTGGGCGCGTTCGGGTGGTCGTTCGGCGGCTACTACGCGGCGCAGGCGGTGCTCCATGCACCCGAGACCTATCGCGCCTCGGTCGCCGGCGCGCCGGTGGTGGACTGGCGCGATTACGACACGTTCTACACCGAGCGCTACGTGGGCGTACCGCCGCAGGACTCCGCGGCCTACGCGCGCAGCTCGGTACTGGCCAAGGCGGCCACGCTCGCGCGACCGCTCCTCGTGATCCACGGCACGGCCGACGACAACGTGTACTTCGTGCACAGTCTCAAGCTGGCGGACGCGCTCAACAAGGCCAACCGCGCCTGGGAGTTCCTGCCGCTGCCGGGACAGACGCACGTGGTGTCCGCGCCCGAGCAGGTGCGGCA
>JBEBGT010000012.1:0-19691 GCA_040081365.1 Candidatus Eiseniibacteriota bacterium
CGCGTGACCCACTCCTCGCCACAGCCGTAGCAATGGAAGGCGCGAGTCTCGTAGACCGGATGGATGCCAGACTTCATGGTTGCTTCTCCGCCACGGCGGCGTTCCCCGGCGCCCAGGCCCTTCGCCGGCCACCGGCGATCAGGGACGTGGGTGCTGCCGAGCGCTCCGCCTGAGATGAGTTGAGCCGAGGAGTATGCCCGAGGCTTCGGCCGGGGCGCAAATCCGGGGCCGCGGAGGCGCGCAAGGCCGTTGCGGCACCGTGAGTTGGGCGTTCAGGCGGCGCGGCCCTCGAGCGCACTCCGGTGCAGCGTCTCGGGGGCGATGTCGGCCCCCGTCGCGGGCCAGGCCACGGTGCCGCCCTCGAGGACGAACTGGCGGAAGGCCTCGACTTCACGCAGCGGCTCGAAAACCGGGCCCCGGAGCCAGGGCTCGAAGTCCACGGTGCCCGTGACGCCATCGTCGAACGTGAGCCGGACGCGGTAGCCGCTCACATGTTCTGCGTGTACCACCAACGGAATGGAGTTCATGGGCGGTCACTCCAGGGGGGCGATGGGACGGATGGGACGACCCGCCAGGATGCGTTGCCAGTTGGCCTCGAGCTCGAACCGGTGCTTCCGAGCCCAGCGCTGCACCAGCCGCTCGGCTCGCCCGGACGGGAGCAGGCCGGCCAATGGCGCACCATCCAACTGGTAGGTGCAGTGCGCACCTCCATACTCGACATGGAAGTGCGCAGGTTCATGGTCCAGATAGTACATCCGGATCCGGATCCCGAAGAACTCAGAAATCACGGGCACGGCTGCCCCTTCTTCGGGGGCGAGTGGAACGGGGGCCGGTGCTGCCGGAAGACTACTGGAAGGAGATCCCGGAGCGCACCGTCACACTTGGAGTAGCCCAGGCATGCTTGGGAGCCAGGCGATCATGCCCCCGTCCTACCGGGCCAGCACCAGCCGCGTGCTGATCGAGCGGCCGCCCTGCGTCAACCTTATGAAGTAGAGCCCCGCGGCCGCGGCCGGGGCATCGCCGTCGAGGCGCACCGCGTGCGTGCCCGCCCCGAGTGAACCGACCTCGCGGCTCAGTACGCGGCGACCGGCCAGGTCGAGCAGTTCGAGCGTCGCGGGCTCACTGCTCTCGAGCGCGAAGCTCACGAGCATGGGCCCATCGCTGGGATTGGGGCGCATGCCGGCCAGCGCGAGTCCACTGCGACCGGGCACGCTCACGCGGGCCTCGCCGTAGAAACGCTCGCCGGTGGCGGTGGGAATCCCGAGCCGGTAGTCGTAGTCGAAACCGGAGATGACGTTGCGGTCGATCCACTCGATCACGCCGGTGCCGTCGGCGTCCTGTTGGCCGAGCGCGCGCCAATCCTCGTCGGGTGCCCGGCGATACACGGTGGCGGCGATCGAACCCAAGCCCCCCGCGTACCAGCGCAGCGTCACGTGGTCGGACGTGGCGTCGGCGGTGATCAGCGCGAGCTGCGTGGGTGTGGCGGCTTCGTCGAAGTAGAACGCCCAGGTGTCGCCGGGCAGCGGTCCCGAGAATGGCGCGCCGCCGAACATCAGGACGCGCTCCCGTGCCTTGTCGAGCGCGAGCGCGAACCCTGACCGCGCCGCGGGCGGGACGCCCGAGGCCAACATCGGGCTCCAGGTGGGCGGATCACTCAGCGACAGCGCCCAGAACGAGATGCTCGCGCCGGTGACGCCCGCCACGAGCACGCGATCATGCAACGAGTCGTAGACCGCGGCCTCGGCAAGCGCGTTGGGCGCGGTTCCGGCCGGGGTCACGGCTGTCCAGCTGCCGAGACTGGGCCCCAGCGGCAGGACGTGGATCGGCTGCGCAAGGTTCGGGCCCAATGCGACTACCCGATCGCGCAATGCATCGTACACGCCGACCTCGCCCCACACACCACCATAGGAACCCACAGCCGGCGACGACCACGTGCCAGCCGCCACGTCATAGATCCAGGTGTCGCTGCGCGCGATCGGCGATGGATTCGTGAGGCGGCCACCGTGCACGATGAGGCGGCGATGCTGCGTGTCGAACACACCGAGCGCCTCCGCGCGCACCTGCGGCGAGGTCGCGGGTGCCAGCGGAGTCCAGGTGTTGGCGCCGAAGTCGAACGACCACAGATCGGCGTACTCATCCGTGTCGTTGGTGCCGAGGGCCGCCGCTCCGCCGAACACCAGCGCGCGGTCACCCGCGGGGTCGGCCACTCCCACCGCGCCGTAGCGCGGACCGGGACCGGTGGCGGACAACGTCACCCACGGCACCTCCTGCGTGAACGGGCGCACCAGGAGTACGGCATCGGTGCCGGCACCCGATCCGGTACCCCCCAACCCCGCATACACACGCTGGCGCTCGGCGTCGACGAACGACACCATGCCGCGGCGCTTCAAGGGACCGGCCAGTCCTCCGCCGACGAGGTTCCAGGCCGGCGTGCTGCCCAGGAGCAGGTTCCACTGATCGGTGCCGTCATACGACACGATGCGCGACTGGACGGGTTGCAGGAACAACGCAGCCTGGGTGGAAGGACCGCTGGGCAGCGTGCCCCACACCGCCTGGTCCGCGCTCACGCCGGCCGAAAGGTCGAGGGTGAGGATGTCGGACTGCGGGGTGCCGGAGCTCGGGGTCTGCCCCAGGATGATGACGCGGCGACCGAGCGAGTCGAGCAGCGCGGGCCCGGGAATCCGCCCCGTTGGCGGGTCCGGGAATGCCGTCATCGGTAGCCACGTCATGGGAGCGGCGAGCGACAGACCGAACGCGTCGTCGTACCACGTCCCGGAGCCGAACCCCGGCCAGTAGTTGCCGCCGTAGACCACCATGCGGTCGCGCCACGGGTCGTACACCATCGCGGCGGAGTGCCGGATGCCGGGGGGCGTGCCCGCCACCGTGAGCGTGCTCCAGTCTGGCGTGCCCGCGAGCGACAAGCTCCAGACCGAGTTGTAGGCGCTGTAGCAGGCATTGCACGTGGTCGCACCGCCGAACGCGAGCAGGCGATCGCGCACGGGGTCGAAGGCGAAGGAACTGGCCGTGATGCCGCTCGAGAGTGCGTCCGGGAACGAGCCGCTCGTGGCCTGCGGCGTCCACTGCATGGGGTCCGCCGACAACTCGAGGTACCAGAGCTGCGTGGGAGTCGAGAACCCCACGGTGGTCGTCGTCATCCAGATGCGGTCGCGCGCGCGGTCGTAGAAGGCGAACACATTGCCGGTGAGCACCGGGTTCACACCGATCCACACGCGCTCCCACCCGATCTGAGGCGCATCCGAGGCCGCCACGATGCCGGCTTCGTCCAGGAACAGCTCACGGTCGCGCAGGCTGTCGTACACATGCACGCCCACCGTGGCCGGCGGCGGCAGCTTGATCCACTTGGGCGTCTGGGCGAGGGCGTTGCCGGCGGGGATCAGCAGGGCGAGGGCGAGCGCAACGGCAGACAGGAAGCGCGCGGCGTGTCGGGATTCGCGCATGGCGTGGCCACCTCTCGATCCGGTCGGGTGCGAACGCGCGGGCATTGCGATCAGCAGGATCGCAACGACGGCCCGCTTCACGGTCGCGGACGGGCCTACCGAAATGGGAACTGCATTCAGCCCGGGTACGGCGAGACTAGGCCCGTATCGCCCGTGCTGCAATGGCGAGCTACAGCGGGTGAGTGCGACATGGCGAGCTACGGCGGGTGCCGGGCAAGCCGGGGCTTCGACCAACGCCATTCTGGAGAGGATTCTTCTGAGGAATCCACTTGACCGCTTCTGGCACCCATCGAATGTAATTCCGACACCGGCACCTACACACCTTCCCATTCGCACACCGTCGTCGTGCCGCGGCCTTTCAGGCCTCACTCCGAAATCGTTCTGGTCCGGCCCCGCGTTGGCCCGTGTGATCGCAGTCACGGCCCTCGGAAAACACCGTGCTACGCTCGATGCACGAGCCCCCGTGCCACCTCGCCCCCGGCGCGAGCGTGCAGCATGTTGTTCGAGCGCATCAGCAGTCAGCGCGATCCGGTCATCGCCACCCAGGCCCGTCAGCACTCGCGCCAGGAGTCTGGCGCCACCGCGGGGCTCCTCGCCTGCCTCGCCGTGTTCGACGAACGCCGTTCGCACGCCGACCTCGGCTACTCGTGCATGCTGGACTACTGCCAGCGCGATCTCTCCCTGAGCGAGGACGTCGCGAAGAAGTACCTGCGCGCCGCACGCATCGCCCGCGCACGTCCGGTGCTGTTCGACATGATCGCCGACCGCCGACTTTCGGTGAGTGCCGTGCTGACGTTGGGGTCGTGGCTCGACTCGGGCAGCCACGACGACTTGATCGCGGCTGCGGTCGGCAAGTCGCGTGAGGAGATCGAGTGGCTCATCGCCGAGCGCTGTCCGCAGGCGGAAATGCTCGCGTTCGAAGTGGACGCTGGCGCCGCCACGACTTCGGATGATTCACTTCAAGGATCACTCGAAGGGGCCCCGGGGCCCGCTTGCCCATCGCCTGCCCCGGAATCGTCGAGTTCAGTGGTACCACTTCCCGTCGCGGCCGCGACGGTGAAGCCGCTGTCGGCGGACCATGTCGCGCTCACGGTCACCATGACGCGCGCCACGCGCGAGAAGATCCGGCGTGCGCAGGAACTGTTGGGTCACAGCGTCGCGCCCGAGGCGATCGCCGACGTGCTCGACCGCGCCCTGGACCAGCTCATCGTCGCGTTGGAGAAGCGCAAGCATGGCCTGCACCGGAAGCCGCGCGGCGTGCGGGCCAAGGTGTCGCACCGGGCGCGCCACATCCCCGCCGACGTCCGAGCCGCGGTGTACAAGCGCGACGGCGGCGTGTGCACATTCGTGAGCGACGACCGTCATCGATGCGGCAGCCGGCACGCGCTGCAGTACGACCACGTCGTGGCGGTGGCCGACGGCGGCCCTTCGACGGTGGAGAACCTGCGTTTGCTCTGCCCCGCTCATAACCAACTAGAGGCCGAGCGTCGGTTCGGTAAGCAGACCATCGCCGACAAACGAGCCGCGTCCCGTTCCGGGCGGTTGCAGGCACGCGAGCGGAAGGAGCAACTCAAGGCGCCGCACGAGGATGATGTGCGAGCCGCGCTCACGGAGCTCGGCTACAACCGCGCCAGGGTGAGTCTCGGGCTGTCGGCTGCGGCCACGCTGCCCGCGGAAGCCGACGCGGAGGCGCGCGTGAAAACAGCACTCCGGGCGCTGACGCGCGGGCTGGCACGCAAGGAATCGCCGAGCGGCCGCGAGCCTGTTGTGACGTGACGAACTCGCTCCGGCGACGGCTACGCTGCCCGCCGATGGCGGATCAGCGCGGGACTTCGACCCAGGCCGTGTCGGTGCTGGGCGCGGGCCGACGGCGGCCCTGCTCGCGCAGCCCCTGCAGATGGAACTCCACGGCCTTCTGCATGGCGCGCAGGATGGACGGCCGGGTCCGGGCCGCGGCCACGCACCCTTCCAGGTCGGGGGAATACGCCGAATAACCGGTCCGGGTCTTCTCGATGACGATCAGGTATCTCATGACTCGAGCCTCGCTTGCCGGAGGATGCTCGTGAGCGTGCCGGGGGCGAGATCGAGGCGCTCGTGGCCGGCCACGGTCACCAGGCCGGGCTTCTCGAGGTGCTTCAGTTGTCGATGGCTTCCTCGCTGCCGGACCACGAACCATCCATCTCTCCGAAGCAGTTCGAGGAGATCTCGGACCTTCACGCCGACTCCGGTTCCCGGGGGCGTGACTCGTCCACCCTATCACGCGGGTCAAGTTGGAAGGCCCGCTGCAGCCCTTCACGGTGGCGCGGCGCATTCCCCTTCCGGACCACTCCCTTCGCACCATTGAGGCTCACCCGACCGCAGGTTCATTTTCCGAACACGCGTTCGTTTTCCTTGAAGCGCATGAGGGAGCTCCCGTGATCGGATCCGAGACCGAACACATCGCCACGCCGCACGTGCGCGCCAAGCGCGAGCGCCGCCGCGCCGAGATCCTGCGTGCCGCGCTGCGCTCGTTCCGCGAGCGTGGCTACCACGCCACCACGCTCGACACGATCGCCGAGCAGTTGGGCGTGCGGAAGACGGCGCTCTACCACTACTTCGCCGACAAGCCAGCGATCTTGCTGGAGTGCCACCGCGAATCCATCGCGGAGCTCGAGCGCATCGTGGCGGAGGCCGCGCGGCTGCGCACCGCGCGCGAGCGGCTGCGCCACATCATCGTGCAGCACGTGCGCATCATGACCGAGGCCTATGGCGCCTCGCCGCTGGCGTTCGAGGTCACGGCCCTGGCACCCGAACGCCAGGCCGAGATCATCGCCGGGCGTGACCGCTACGAACGCGCGCTGCGCGCGGTGATCGAGTCCGGCATGCGCTCGGGCACGTTCGTGGCCGGCGACGCCAAGATCGCGGCGTTCATGCTGCTCGGTGCCTTGAACGGCATCGCGCGCTGGTATCGCCCCGGCGGCGCGCTCGACGCGGCCGCCATCGGCGAGCAGTTCGCGCGCCAGTTGGTCGATGGTCTGGCGCGCCCGGCACGCGTCGCGGTGCGCACCGTGCGCCGCGGCGGCGCGCATCGCGATTCCCACGCGGCCGTGCGTGCGGCCGCTGCCCGAGAGGTGCTCTAGATGAAGGCGTTGCGACTCACCGCCGCGGGTTCGCCGCTCGTGCTCGCCGACGTGCCCGAACCCGTGCCCGCCGCCGACCAGGTGCGCGTGCGCGTGGCGGGCTGCGGCGTGTGCCACACCGACATCGGGTTCTGGCGCGACGGCGTGCCCACGCGCCAGGCGCTACCGCTCACGCTCGGCCACGAAGTGAGCGGCGTGGTGGACGCCGCGGGTGCGGACTACTCGCACCTCATGGGGCGCGAGGTCATCGTGCCGGCCGTGATCCCGTGCGGCACGTGCGCGCTGTGCCGGGAAGGCCGCGGCAATGCCTGCCGTGCCCAGCTCATGCCGGGGAACGACATCGATGGCGGCTTCGCCGAGGCCATGGTGGTGCCCGGACGCGGGATCTGCGTGGTGGAAGAGCGCGGGCCGTATGCGCTCGCCGACCTGTCGGTGGTGGCGGACGCCGTGACGACGCCCTACCAGGCCGTGGTGCGCAGCGGGCTCAAGGCGGGCGGCCTCGCCATCGTCATCGGTGCGGGCGGCGTGGGCGGCTACGCGGTGCAGATCGCGGCCGCGCTGGGCGCGCGCGTGGTGGCCATCGACGTGGACCCAGCCAAGCTGGCGGCGATCGCACCGCACGGCGCGAGTGCGACGTTCGATGCCCGGGCTCTGGACTTCAAGACGATCAAGAAGGAGATCACCGCACAGTCCAAGGCGTGGGGCTGCCCCGCGCACGGCTGGACGGTGTTCGAGTGCTCGGGCAGCACGGCCGGGCAGGACATGGCGTACGGCCTGTTGGGCACGGCCGCCACGCTCATGGTGGTGGGCTTCACGTTGGGCAAGCTCGAACTGCGGCTCAGCAACCTGATGGCGTTCGACGCCACGGTGCAGGGCACGTGGGGCTGCCGGCCGGAGCTCTACCCCGAAGCACTGCGCCTGGTCACGCGCGGGCGCGTCACGCTGCAGCCGTTCATCGAACGCCATCCGCTGGAACTCGGTCCCGAGATCCTGCGCCGCGTGGCGGACCACGAACTCCACCGGCGCGCGATCCTCGTGCCCGGTGGCCAGGCCTAGTCGCCGGAGGCACACGATGCTCAAGCCCCACACGTTGGTTCCCGACGTCGAGTTCCGCGCCATCCGCTACGAACTGCGCCCCGCGATCAGCCCCGCCGGCGCCGCGGTGGCGGGGCTCTTCAACGCGTGGATCATCATCGACAACCCGCCGCAGTTGAACAGCTACACCACCGAGGCGGCCAAGGAGATCGTGCTGGCGTTCCGCCAAGCCAGCATGGACCGGCGCGTGGTGTGTGTGGTGTTCACCGCCACCGGCGACAAGGCGTTCTGCACCGGCGGCAACACCAAGGAGTACGCCGAGTACTACGCCGGCAATCCGCAGGAGTACAAGCAGTACATGCGCGTCTTCAACGACATGATCGACGCCATCCTGCGCTGCGACAAACCGGTGGTGAACCGTGTGAACGGCATGCGCATCGCCGGCGGCCAGGAGATCGGCATGGCGTGCGACTTCACGATCTCGGTCGATACCGCGCGTTACGGGCAGGCCGGGCCGCGCCACGGTTCCGCACCCGACGGCGGCTCCACCGACTTCCTGCCGCTTTACGTGGGCTTCGCGCATGCCATGGAGAGCGCGGTGCTGTGCGACAGCTGGAGCGCGCATCGCGCGGCGTATCTAGGGCTGCTCAACGAGGTCGTGCCCATGCTCAAGCTGGACGGCACGTTCATCCCCAACCCGCTCGTCATCACCGACCGCATGTTCGATGCGTTCGGCCGCATCGTATACGGCGAGTGGAAGACCGGCGAGGAACTGGCGGCCGCACGCGCGATCATGAGCCGCACCACCACCGACCTGTCCAAGCTCGATGCCGCGGTCGAAACTCTGTGCACGCGCATCCTCATGCTCATGCCGGAGTGCGTGTCGAAGACGGTGGCTTCGTTGCGCAAGCACAAGCAGCACCACTGGGACGCCAACAGCATCACGAACCGCGAATGGTTGGCGCTCAACATGATGACCGAGGGCCGCGCGGGCTTCCAGGCGTTCAACGACGGGCCCAAGGAGCAGCGCGAGGTGGACTTCATCAAGCTGCGCCAGCTGCTCGCCGAAGGCCACCCGTGGAACGACGAGCTGCAGCGCAAGATCTCGCCGCAGTTCCACACCGCGGGGTCGGCGCGCTGAGGCGCGCCACGGGCTCATGGAACTCGGACTGGCGGGCCGCACCGCGCTCGTGACCGGGGGTGGCTCCGGCATCGGAGCCGCCATCGTGCTCGAGCTGGCGGCCGAAGGCTGCGACGTGGCGGTGGTCGACCGCGACGGCGACGCCGCCATCGCCATGGCCCGCCGCGTCGAGGCGCTGGGGCGGCGCGGGTTGGCGCGCGCCGCCGACGTCTCGGACTTCGCGCTCGCGCAGGCCGTGGTGGCCGAGATCGCCGACGAGTTCGGCCGGCTCGACATCCTGGTGTGCAGCGCCGGCATCACCGACGACGCGCTGTCGTGGAAGATGGACGAGGGCCAGTGGGACCGCGTGCTGGACGTGAACCTCAAGGGCGCATTCGCCTACGCGCGCGCTGCCGGCGCACGCATGAAGGACGCGCGCGGCGGGCGCATCGTGAACATCGCCTCGATCAACGGCCTGCGCGGCAAGTTCGGGCAGGCCAACTACGCCGCGTCCAAAGGCGGGTTGGTCGCACTGTCCAAGACGTTGGCGCGCGAGCTGGGCAAGTTCGGCGTCACGGTGAACGTGGTCGCACCCGGCATGGTGCGCACCGCCATGGCGAACAAGCTGCCGGCCGGCGTGATCGAGAAGGCACTCGACGAGACGGTGACCGGCACGCTGGCCGAACCGGCGGACTGCGCGGCCGCGGTGACGTTCCTGTGCTCGGCGCGCGCGCGGCACATGACCGGTCAGGTGCTCAAGGTGGACGGCGGCCAGTACCTGTAGCCCCGCCACACACGGAGGATCGCAGTGGAACGAGTCGGCATCGTGGGGATCGGGCATACGGCCTTCGGCCGGCGCGGAGACGCCAGCGTGCAGGAGCTGGCGTGCGAGGCGTTCCGCGGCGCGCTCGCCGATGCCGGGCTCGAGCGCGACGCGATCGACGCCACCGTGCTGGGCTCGGTGCCCGAGTACCACAAGCAGCGCTCGCTGGCGGGGGTGATCCAGGAGTATCTGGGCCTGGCACCCAAGCCGGTTTGGCTCACCGAGGCCGCGTGTGCGTCGGGGAGTGCCGCCATCCGCACGGCGTGGCTGTCGATCCGCGCCGGCGAGCACGACGTGGTGGCAGTGATCGGCTGCCAGAAGATGACCGAACTGGCCACGGCCGAGATCCTGGGGCTCATGGGCCGCGTGGGCGAAGTGCAGTGGGAGTCGTCGTTCGGCACCACGTTCCCCGGCTACTACGCCATGTTCGCGCGCCGCCACATGCACGACTTCGGCACCACGCGCGCGCAACTCACGCAGGTGGCGGTGAAGAACCACCACTATGGTGCACAGAACCCGCTCGCCATGTTCCGCAAGCCCGTCACCGCCGAGAAGGCCGAGGGTTCGGAGTCGGTGGCGAGCCCGCTCAACGTGTACGACTGCTGCGCCAACGCCGACGGTGCCGCGTGCGTGATCCTGGCGCGCGAGAGCGTGGCGCGCACGTGCACCAAGCCGCCCGTGTGGCTGGCCGGCATGGGTTGCGCCACGGCCAGCGCGTCGATCCTGCACCGCGGCTCGCTCACCGGCATTCCCAGCGCAGCGCGCGCGGCCGCCGACGCCTACGCCATGGCGGGCGTGAAGCCCGAACGCGTGCGCGTCGCCGACGTGCACGACTGCTTCAGCATCGCCGAGGTCATGGCGTACGAGGACCTGGGCTTCTGCGCGCGCGGTGAAGGCGGCCGGTATGCGGAAGAGCGCCAGGGTTGGATCGGCGGCCGTGTGCCCGTGAACGTCGATGGCGGGCTCAAGGCCAAGGGCCACCCCGTGGGGGCCACCGGCGTGTCGATGACGTGCGAGATCGTGAAGCAACTGCGCGGCGAGGCCGGCGAACGCCAGGTGCCGAACGCCGACGTGGGACTCACCCACAACGTGGGTGGCATCGGCCAGTACTGCTTCGTGCAGGTGCTGGCGAGGAATGACTGATGTTCAAGTGGTTCGGGGTGGTGAATCTGTCGCCGTGCACGCGGGTCGCCGCGTTCGCCGAGCACCTGCGCGCGGGCAAGCTCATGGCGTCGCGCTGCACGGCGTGCGGCCAGCGCGCGTTCCCGCCGCGTGCGGACTGCGAGCGCTGCCTGAGCCCCGAGTTCGAGTGGCTGGAGATCAGCGGCCGCGGCCGGCTACTCACCTGGTCGCGCATCGATGCGGCACCTGCCGGCTTCGAGGACTACGCGCCCTATGTGGTGGCCGTGCTCGAACTGGTGGACGGCGGCCGCGCGCTGGCGTGGCTCGGCGACTCGCTCACCGAGGACGAGCTGCGGATCGACATGGAACTCGTGCTGACTCCCCGCCTGCGCGACGACCTCGAGGAGATCCGCGTGGACTACCTGTTGGAACGGCCGCGTGCACAGGCACCACGGACGAATGGCGCGCCCCCGGCGCTGGCCACCACCGAGAGGCGCAACCCATGAGCTTCATCAAGCAATCGTTCGAAGACGGCATCGCCACACTCACGCTGGCGAACCCGCCACTCAACATCCTCACGCGCGCGGTACTCGCCGAGTTCAGCCAGGTGCTGGGCACACTCGCCAGTGCCCCCGAGTTGCGCGCACTGGTGATCGCCGCCGAGGGCAAGCACTTCTCGGCCGGCGCCGACGTGGGCGAACACCTGCCGCCCACACACGCGGAGCTGATCCCCGAGTTCCTGCGCACGATCGAGGCGCTGGCCGCGTTCCCGCTGCCCACCGTGGCCGCGGTGCGCGGCCGCTGCCTGGGCGCCGGCTTCGAGCTGGCGCAGGCCTGCGACATGATCGTGGCCGGCGAGGGCGCCACGTTCGGGCAGCCCGAGATCCTGCTGGCGGTCACCGCGCCCGCCGCGTGCGTGTTGCTGCCGCGGCGCACCACGCGCGGGCACGCCGCCGAGATCCTGTTCGGGGGCGAGGCCATCGATGTCTCGCGCGCGTTCGCGATCGGCGTGGTGCAGCGCGTCGTACCCGAGCTGCGCACCGAGGAGCACGCGCTCGCACTGGCACGCCGCTGCGCGCGCCACAGTGCGACGGCGCTACGCGCCACCAAGCGCACGTTGCTCGAGACCGCCGAACAACCCACCGCCGCGGCGTTCCAGACGGCGGGTCGCATCTACGTGGATGACCTCATGCGCGCCGCGGACCCGGTGGAAGGGCTCGAGGCGTTCCTTGCACGTCGCACCCCGGTATGGAGGCACCGATGACACCTGTGCGTGTGTTCCCGGAATGGCAGGGCCGCGACCTCGAGGGCATGCTGCACGCCTGTCAGGACCTGCTCGAGGACACCGACTTCCCCACCGCCAAGCGCTGGCGCGAGGCCGGCGGGAAGACGGTCGGACACTTCCAGGTGTACTTCCCCGAGGAGATCGTGCACGCGGCCGGGATGCTGCCGCTCAAGATCCGCGGCGCGCCCATCGAACCCAAGCACGCGGACTCGCGCTTCGGCTCGTACCTGTGCTCGGTGATCAAGACCTCGCTCGAGCTGGCGTTGTCGGGCCGCGTCGAGCTGGAACTGTTCGTGACCCACCCCATCTGTGACGCGGCGCGCAACCTGGCCGCCGTGTGGGGCCGGAACGCCAAGTACACCTGCCAGATCCTGTACCTGCCGCAGAACGCCGCCTCGCCCAGCGCACGCGTCTACCTGGCCGAGGAGTACGAGCGGCTGCGCACCGAAGTGGCGCAGTTGGCCGGCCGCGACGTCACGGCCGACGACCTGCGCGCCTCGATCGCGGTGTTCAACGACAACCGCGAACTGCTGCGCCAGGTGTATGCCTTGAAGCGCGAACAGCCATGGCTCGTGGCCGCACACGAGGCCTACGCGCTCACCGCCACGGCCGGGCTCATGCCGCGCGAGGAACACAACGAGCTGTTGCGCGCGGTGCTGCCGCTGCTCCGGGCGCGTGCGGCGAAGCCCAAGGATCGCGTGCGCGTGGTGTTCGAAGGCGGTTTCTGCGAGCAGCCGCCGTTCGACCTGATCCGCGCGATCGGCCGCTCGTGCTACGTGGTGGACGACGACTTCCTGATCGGGCTGCGCTGGATCCTGTCGGACGTGACCACCACCGGCGATCCGTTGGCCGCGCTCGCCGAGGGCTACCTCGAACGCTCGAGCTACAGCCCGGTGCAGCACGACCCGCGCAAGCCCAAGGAGCACATGTTGCTCGAGCGCGTGCGTGCCGCCGACGCCAAGGCCGTGATCGTGGCCGCGGCCAAGATGTGCGAGCCCGGCTTGGAGGAACAGGTGGCCTACGTGCAGGCGCTCGACGAGGCCCGCATCCCCTACTTCGTGACCGAGTTCGAGGAAGGCATGACGACGTTCGACCAGCTCGAGATCCAGCTCGAGACGTTCGTGGAGAACCTGTTGTTCGCCGAGGAGGTGAAGTCGTGAGCACGCCCCATAGCACATCCAACACCGTGACGGATGGTCTGGTCGGGCGCGGCAACCGCGACGGCGCACGGCTGTTCCGCGAGTGGTTCGACGGCCTCACCGCCGAAGCCGACGCCGGCCGCGGCGGCGCGTACGTGTTCGTGATGGGCAGCCTCGGCGAACTGCTGCGCTCGTTCGACCTGCCGCTGGTGTTCCCCGAGATCAACTCGCTGCAGACCGCCGTGCGCCACCAGGCGCACGACTACCTGAACGAGGCCGAGGACCTGGGCTACTCGCCCGACATCTGCGGCTACGTGAAGGCCGACGTCGCCACGCAGCGCCGAGGCGGAGTGCTTCCCATGGGGCGCATCCCCAAGCCGTCGATCGCCGTGCTCACGAACGCGTGCAACACGTACATCAAGTGGGCCGAGATCTGGGAGCGCATGTACGGCATGCCGTCGTACGTGCTCGACATCCCCGGCACGCGTCACGCCGGAGCGCAGACGTGGCAGGGCGACCCGGGCTTCGAGCGCGACCGGCGCTACGTGGCCTCTCAGCTGCGCGAACTGATCCCGGTGCTCGAGAAGGTCACCGGCAAGGCGTTCGACATCGACCGGCTGCGCGAGAACATGGGCTACGCCAACCGCATGAGCCGCGGCTGGAAGCGCGTGCTGGAGCTCAACCAGAGCCGCCCGGCGCTGTTCAACGCGCTCTCGGACGGCACCATCTACCTGGGTGTGTGCAATGGCTTCCGCGGCAGCGAAGCGGGCGCCAAGTACTTCGAGGACCTGGTCGAGGAGATGACCTACAAGCGTGACCAGGGCATCGGCACACTGGTCGACGAGCGCTTTCGGCTGGTGTTCGTGGGCGTGCCCTGCTACCCGATCTTCCGGCGCTTCAGCGAACTGTTCGCCGAGCACGGCGGCACGTTCGTGCACTCCACGTACCTGTGGTTCGCCTCGGGTGGCGCCAACCTGGGCTTCGAGTACGACCTCCAAGACCCCATCGAGAGCTTGGCCGAGGGCCTGCTGATCGGCGCCCGCGACGCCATGGACAGCATGTTCTTCCAGACCGAGGCGCTGGCCACGATGGTCGACGAGTTCGCGGTGGACGGCGTCGTGTTCCACCCCATCAAGAGCTGCCGCACGGTGTCCACCGGACTCGCGGATCATCGCCGCGCACTCATGGCCATGCGCGACATCCCCAGCCTGTTCATCGAGTCCGACATGATGGACAAGCGCGTGGTGTCGGAAGCGCAGCTCAAGAACCGCATCGACGCCTTTTTCGAAGGCCTGGAATCCCGCCGGCTGCAGCACGGCGCGTCCCGCTGACCCCATCGCTCCCACCGGAGGCACGACATGGCATACGCAGCAGGCGTGGACGTCGGCTCCACGCAGACGAAGGCGGTCATCATCAACGAGCAGGGCGACATCGTGGGCCGCGCGCTCACCATGACCGGCGCGAACGTCATGCGCGCCGCCGAATCGGCGTTCGCCGAGGCGCTGGCCGGCGGCGACATCCGCGAAGAAGAAGTGGAGTACGTGGTGGGCACCGGCTACGGCCGCTACAAGGTCACGTTCGGCAACACCCAGGTGACCGAGATCAGCTGCCACGGCCGCGGCGCGGTGCACATGTTCCCGGGCACGCGCACGGTGGTCGACATGGGGGGCCAGGACACGAAGGCCATCCGCGTCTCACCTCGCGGCGAGATCGTGGACTTCTGCATGAACGACAAGTGCGCGGCCGGCACGGGCCGGTTCCTGGGCGCGGCCTCGGCCGCGCTCGAGATCCCGCTCGACCAGTTGGGCGGCACGGCGTTGAAGGGCGAACGCCCGGTGCGCATCAGCACCACCTGCACGGTGTTCGCCGAGTCCGAAGTGCTGTCGTGGCTCGGTAAGGGCAAGAAGGTCGAGGACATCCTGCTGGGCGTGCACCAGTCGATCGCGGTGCGCTCGGCCGGGTTGCTGCGCCGCGTGGGCATCGAGAGCGAGATCACGTTCACCGGCGGCGTGGCCAAGAACGTGGCGATGATCGACACGCTCGAATCCGCGCTCGGTGCCAAGGTCAACGTGAGCGAGGACTCGCACTTCATGGGCGCGCTCGGAGCCGCACTGTTCGCGCGCGATCACATCTTCGCGAGCCGCACGCCGGCCGCCGAACGCACGGGGGTGTCGTCATGAGGCTCACCGCGGGCATCGACGTGGGTTCGACCTACACCAAGACCATCGTGGCGGACCGCGACGGCCGCATCGTGGCGCGCGCGCTGGAGCCCACCGGCTTCCGGCTGCCCGAAGTGGCGGGCCGCACGCTCGACACGGCGCTCGCCGATGCCGGCATGCAGCGCAGCGACGTGAAGTACGTGGTCGCCACCGGGTTCGGCCGGCACCAGGTGCCATTCGCGGACCTGCACATCACCGACCTCACCGCCGCGGCGCGCGGCGCGGCACGGCTGTTCCCGGGCACGCGCACCATTCTCGACGTCGGCGGCCAGACCATGAAGGCGAGCCGGCTCACCGCCGAGGCGTCGGTGAAGTCGTTCCGCCTGAACGACAAGTGCGCCGCCGGCACGGGCGCGTTCCTCGAGAAGACCGCGCGTTACATGGGCTACTCCACCGCCGAGATCGGCCCGCTCGTCGAGACGTCGAAGGGTGCGACGTCGATCTCGGGCGTGTGCGCGGTGTTCGCGGAGTCCGAGGTGATCAATCATCTGTCGCAGGGCGTGGCCCCGGCCGACATCATGCACGGCGCGATCTCGTCGCTCGTGGGCCGCTCGGTGCAGCTCATGAAGCGCGTACAGATGGAGCCCGAGTTCACCCTGATCGGCGGCATCCTGCGCTTCGAGGCCATGGCGCGCGTGGTGCGCGAGGCGCTGCAGGCCGAGGTCAACGTGCCGGACCCGAACATGGTGCAGTTCGTGTCGGCCTATGGCGCCGCGATCCTGGGCCAGCGCCGGATCGACGTGCTCGCGGCCGAGGCCGCGAACGCGGGCATCGCCACCACGGGCACGCCCGCATGAGCCGGCCCGAGCAGGACCCGCCCACTTCGCCGCTCGCCTCGCTGGTGCGTGCCGAAGCGGTGCGCAACGAGGCGGCGGGACGCATCCGTCCCGACCCGGCGCGCATCGCGGCGGGTTGGGAGCGCCGCTTCGTGATCGAGAAAGGCCGCGCCGCGGACCTGGCGCGGCTCTATGTACAAGCCGGTTTCGAGGTGGCGCAGGACCCGGTGCCGCCCGAGCTCTTGGATGACGAGTGCGTGGACTGCCGGCTCATCGTGCAGTTGGAGTACGTGTCGCTCTACACGCGCAAGCGCGGCTGAGCCGCGCGGCTCACGGCCGTTCGGTGGGCGGCTTCTCGCCCGGGCCCGGCAGCGGCGGCCACACGCCGCCCCCGGCTTCGACGGCCAGCAGCTCGTCCACGGAGTGGTAGCGGTACAAGGTCGGCGCTTGGTGCAGGAACAGCCCGCCGGTGTCGGCCGTGGGCCCGTACGTGGAATAGAGCGGCTTCGCAAGCAGCCGCAGTAGCACGGTGAGCTGGCCGCGGTGGTGCGCGCTGTGCGCCACGCGCCGCACGAACACCCAGGCGCGTGAGCGGCGCACGTCGAAGAACGCGGTCTCGCCGCTCCACCACTCGGCCGGCTTCGACGCGAGCACCGCGAGCCGCGCGCCCGAGGCCGCAGCGTAGTGCCGCAGGAAATCGAGCCGCGTCTCCTCGGCGGGGAGCACCGCGAGCCCCGACTCGACGCCGAGCATGCTGCGCATCCAGGTGTCCTCGGACACGCACTGGTGCACCATGTGTTCGAGTGGCGTGCGCGCGCGCTCGGCGCAGCGGAAGCGCAGGTCGGCTTCGGCGAACACCGACCACACCGACAGCGTCTTCAGGCGCTCGGTGGCGTAGGACTCGGTGAGGAACACGAACGGGTTGGCGTCGGACACGGCTCCCTCCGGTCTTGCCGCTTCTGTCCATGGGGCGGCGGCCCTTCCGGCTCGCGCAACAGGAACAGGCCCGGCGAGCGTGCGCTACGAGTTCATGTTCTCCAGGAACTTCTTGTTCGTCTTGGAGTCACCCATGCGGTTGGTGAGGAACTCCATGGCCTCGACCGGGTTCAGTTCGCTCAGGAACTTGCGCAGGACCCAGACGCGCGACAGCACGTCGCCGGGCATGAGCAGCTCTTCCTTGCGCGTGCCGGAACGATTGATGTCGATGGCCGGGAAGATGCGCTTGTCGGCGATCTTGCGGTCGAGCACGAGTTCGCTGTTACCGGTGCCCTTGAACTCCTCGAAGATGACCTCGTCCATGCGCGAGCCGGTCTCGATGAGCGCGGTGGCGATGATCGTGAGCGAGCCACCACCTTCGATGTTTCGAGCGCTGCCGAAGAAGCGCTTGGGGCGCTGGAGCGCGTTGGCATCGACGCCACCCGACAGGATCTTGCCCGAGTGCGGCACCACGGCGTTGTGGGCGCGCGCGAGGCGCGTGATGGAGTCCAGCAGGATGACCACGTCGCGGCCGTGCTCCACGAGCCGTTTGGCCTTCTCGATGACCATCTCGGCCACCTGCACGTGGCGTTCGGCCGGCTCGTCGAACGTGCTCGACACCACTTCGCCGCGCACCGAGCGCTGCATGTCGGTGACTTCCTCGGGGCGCTCATCGATGAGCAGCACGATGAGGATGACCTCCGGGTGGTTCTCGGCGATGGCATTGGCCAGCTTCTGCATGAGCACGGTCTTGCCGGCTTTGGGCGGCGACGTGATGAGCGCGCGCTGGCCCTTGCCGATGGGCGACACGAGATCGACGATGCGCGTCTCGAGGCAGCGGTCCTTGGTCTCCAGGTTCAGCTTGTCCACCGGGTAGAACGGCGTGAGGTTGTCGAACAGGATCTTGCCCTTGGACGTCTCGGGGCTCTCGAGGTTGATGGCCTCCACGCGCAGCAGCGCGAAGTAGCGCTCCCCTTCCTTGGGCGGCCGCACCTGGCCGCTCACGGTGTCGCCGGTGTGGAGGTCGAAGCGCTTGATCTGCGACGGCGACACATAGATGTCGTCGGGACCCGGCAGGTAGTTGTACGTGGTCGAGCGCAGGAAGCCATACCCCTCGGGCAGGATCTCGAGCACACCCTCGGCGAAGATCAGGCCGTTCTTCTCGGTCTGTGCTTCGAGCACCTTGAAGATCAGCTCCTGCTTGCGCAGGCCGCTCGTGCCCTGGATCTGCAGCTCGGTCGCGAGCGTGAGCAGCTCGGCCATGGTCTTGGCCTTGAGCCGCTGCAAGTCGAGGGTCTCGGCCTCGGCGGCCTCGGTCGCGGGGACGGGCGTCTCGGTGATCTCTTCCATGTCGGAATCGCCTCGTGGCGTCGGCGCTTGGAGTCGCGAACGGTACCGCTCGAAGAGCAGCCCGTGGCGGCGCGGGGCCGGCGGGATGGGACGTTGCGTCCCATGGCCTGTGGGATGTGAGTGGATGGTGGCCCGGTGGCCCGGGCCGTGGTGCGACGGGGATCCGCGTGAAGTCGTGAACTGCCGGAAGGGTGATTCCGGCACGTCGGGCATGAAGCGGGATCGAGCTTGGGAGTGGGATGAGGGTGCCGCGGCTGTTGGCGGGGCCGGGCGAAGTGCCGGCGCAGCGCGGCATGGGGGTGGGCCGTGTGCGCGACCCATGAAATTTAGGTTCCGCCGCATGCGAGTGTCAAGACTCGGAATCGTGCCAGCGCGGAAGTCTTTCGCGCATCGCCGGACTGTCGTGCGCCGTCGAACAACGTGCGTCCGGACCATGCGGAATCGGGGTTGCCGGACGTGCCGTTCGCAGGTGGTCGGCGGCCGGCCGCTGGGCGAGTGCCCCCGAGAGCCGCTTCGGAGCGGGAATTCCACGCGATTCGGCGCTGATCCACGCCGGCCCCGTGCTGGCACCGGGGTTGCATGGTTCCAAGTCCACACGGGGATGCGCGAGCTGCGTCCTACCATCCGAGCCTGCCATCATCCAGCGTGGCTCCCAGCCCTGTGGCTTCTCGCCGGCGCCCCGATCCGAGAGACCGAGGCGCCGGCTCTTCTCGTTCAGGGTCGCAGCGGGCTCACGCGCGCACGCGTGCTCGGGTATCCTCGCGCGCTCCCGATGCGCGCACGCCGCACGCACCCGTGATCCTCCCCGAGCCCGATTCCCCATGCCCGCAGCTCCCGAGCCCGATGCGATCCCCGCCGGTGTCCCGGCGCCAGCGTCGTTCATCCGTGCCGCGCGCGCCGCGCTCCGCCAATCGCCGGCGGCCGTGGATCCGTGGTTCCACGGCTACCTGGACGATCTGCTCGACGATGCCGGGCTGCGCACGTGGGTGCGCGCCAAGCATCAGTTGCTCGCGCTCGCGGGCGGCGTGCAGGACCGCGTGGTGGTCGACGCCGGCTCGGGCTTCGGCATGGTGGCGAACCTGCTCGCGGCGTGGGGAGCGCGGCGCGTCTGGGCCGTCGACGTGCATGAGCGCATGGTGCACTCGCACGCGCTGGTGAATCGCGCACACTTCGGCGAACTCCACGGCCGCGTGCTGCCCGTGGTCGCCGACAGTGCGCGCCTGCCGCTGCCGACCGCGAGCGCGAGCAACTGATGCTTGGCGCGCACCCA
>JBEBGT010000013.1:0-19655 GCA_040081365.1 Candidatus Eiseniibacteriota bacterium
GGCCCCGGTGCTCGGCCGCAACGAGCCGGTCGGTGGCGGCGCTCGCAAGGCGGCCGGTGGCGAACGCGAAGGCGATCCCAGCGACGTGCCGGGCGCCGACCAGGCCCCGTCGGTCACGCCCGAAGCCGATTCGCTCCGCAGTAGCTTCGACGTGCAACTCTGAGACGAATGCCACATGACACGCCAGCACGGGAATCGCGCAGATCGGCCGGTGGCCGCAACGGACCTGTGGTCCGCGGACGGGGCCCCGAGCGGGCCCCGCTCCGCACCGCTCACCGGCAGCACGGCTTCGCACATGGCAGCGGGGATTGCTATTGTCGGGCGATCCCCCGAGACACCTGAACGTCACGTTCATGCCCATTCGTCTCGCTTGGAGCGCCCCCGTGCCATCGACCGATCCGCCGAGCCCATTCGCCGGCACCTTGGACTGGACGCAGTTACGGCAGCTCATCCTGCAGAGGATCCGCGGCCGGCTCCGCTTCACGCCGGCCGAGACGCTGGAGGACCTGACCCAGGAGGTCCTTGTCCGCATGTTCCGGCTCTCGGAGCGCGAAGCGATCGACAACCCCGAAGCACTCGCCACCACGTTGGTGCACCGCATCTGTGTGGATCATGTCCGGCGCATGCGCGGACCGCGCGGCCGGCTGGATCCCCTGCCCGAGGGCGACGGCCCCTTGGAACTGCCGGCGCCGGATCCCGGGCAGGAGATCTCGGTGGACATGCTGGAGATGTTCCGGTTCGTGGTCATCGAGCACTTCAAGGTGAACGACCAACCCTGCCACGAGCTGGCGGTGGACTTCTTCACCGAGCTCAACTGGTCAGTGGTCTCGGAACGGCTCGGTCTCAAGCACAACACGGTCATCAAGCGCTGGTCTCGCTGCATGGAGCAGGTGCGGCAGACCGTGGCCACCCAGAGCGGCCCGCTCTGGGACTGGGCTCGGAACGCGGGCATGGTGTGAGGGTGCGATGAACACGCGCAACGATCACGACTGGGCGGCCAGCCGCCTCACGAGTTTCGCCGCCGGCCTGCTGCCGGAGAACGACATGCTCGCGATGCAGGAGCATCTGGATTCCTGCGCCACGTGCACGGCTCGGCTCGCTCCCGTCCGCGCAGCGGACCGCAACGAGGCCGGGCACCTGCCCGCCTCGCTCGTCGCCACCTGGAACCGTTCGGCGAGGCGTCTGTCCACGCACGAACGCGACCTGGTTCGCCGCCACCTCGAACGCTGCGACTCGTGCCGGCAGACACTGGTGTTCGCCGGGCACACGCCCGAGCTGCCCGAGCTCCCGACGACCGTGGTACGCAGCCCCAAGCGCACGCCCATGACGAACCTGCGGCAGTGGGCGTTCGGCGTGTCGGCCGTGGCCGCCGCTGCCGCCGTGTGGATGCTCGTCGTCCAGCCCGCCATGCGCCCGCGCGATCCGCGCACCTCGGCTACCATGGGTGGCGCGCGGCTCGATGCCGCCGTGGTGTGGTTCGAACCCCCCGCCGACGCGGCCGCGGTGCCGGCCGATGCGATCGTGCTACCCGCACCCGATGGGACGTCCCCGCTCGAACTCGAACCCGGCGTGTTCCAGACCGGCCGCGTGCTGGTGCTGCCCGCGGACCTCCTGCCGCCGGGCCAGGCGAACAGCGCGCAGCTCACCGTCACGCTGCTGCGCGGCGAGGCCCCCGTGGGCGCCTTCCGCGGCGACACGGACGCGATCCGCAACAGGCTGCAGGTCCGCTCGCAGTCGGCGCTGCTCCCGGGGAACTACACGCTCCATGTCTCGGTGCGCGATGCCTCAGGCGGCATGCCCCGCGAACGCTCGTGGGCACTGCACGTGAAGTGAGCGGTTTCCGCGGTGCGTCCGGAACGGACTCCGGCCGTGCCGCCGACTCAGCGCCGTAGCGAGAGCGCCGGTCCCCCATCACTCGAGCACGGGCGCACCGTGTCGCCCATGCGGGCTTCACCCTCGGCCAGTCGCGCACGCGCGCGACCGTGCCCCTCCAGCGCCACGATCACCACGGCCCCCACGCGGGAGTCGTCGCCCACGTGCATGAGGTTCTCGTCGTAGACCTCGACGCCGGAGCGCCACACCTCGAACCTTTCGCCAGGGAACAGTCCGCGCGCCGCGCCGGCATCGAGCACATAGATGCCCGGGCCCTCGAGGATCACGCGTGCCTGCCAGCGCGCATCGAGCCGCTGCCCGATCGTGCGCGCCAGGTCGGCCAGCACGTCCGCCAGCACGTCTTCCGCCACCGCATCGACCGAGGCACCGGCTTCGAGGCGCGAAGCCGACGCCGTGCCGCGGCCCGTACGCTCGCGAGACGCCGTGGTCTCGATGATCACCGAGCCATCGGCCACATCGAGCACGCGCAGGGTGACGCGCACCTGCACTCGAGAGCGCGCATCGGGTGCGCCCACGCCCCAGCGGCCGAAGCGGCCAGCCTCGCGGTGGTCGTCGTGCGAGAACACCGACACGGTGCCGGTCACCGCGATCTCGGCGCGGGCCGCACGTGCCACGCGCAGGGCTTCGTCATCATCGACGGGCCGCGTCGGGCGCTGCGGAGTTCCCGATGTGCCCAGTCGCACCACCGTGCGGCCCAGGCCCTGCTCCAATGAGTCGGCCACCCCCGCGGCCACCATGCGCGCCGGGCACTCGCCGGTCCACAGCTCCCAGGTGCGATCGGTCTGGTCCGCGAGCGGGAGCAGGGCGACCAGCGTGCGCGGCGGTGCGCACACGCCTGGGGTCGGCGCGCCAGCGCATGCGACGCGTGGGGCGACCCCGAGCAAGAGAGCGAGTGCGAGCGCCGGGCCGAATGGCACGGGCGGGGAACGGCGGGTCAAAGGATGGCTCCGTGGGGCCCGGTGTGACCGGGAAGAACGCCAGCGTGCGCCGGCGTGGGGCCGGCGTCCCTGGACGTGTATTGCACGCGGCGAGCCAGCCGCACGCGCGCCCGGGAGTCCGGAATTTCCTGTGTTCTTGGGGGTTCGATGGCCGTCCGGCGGCGCCGTGAAGGGCGAACCCGGGTGGCCGGCCCCGCCCATGGGGCATTTCACCCACACGCCTCCCGGGTCCGGGCTCAAGGCCGGCGGAGTGGCGACATGCAGCCCCGCAGCCTGCCCAATCGTGCGGTGTGCATTCGCCTGCCACGAATGCGTGAACACACGCTCATGACCTCCGGCTCCCAGATATCACTTTCGGGTCGCCCGCAACTCCTTGCGGTGAAGGCCACTGAGCGCGCCGTGAGACGTGAATCCCGACTCAAGGACTGAGACCCGTGTCGTATTGGCACGATTCCCGATACACGTAGGTGCCACCCTCACACGGGAGTGATCCATCACCATGTCCGCTCACAACGCCCGAGGCTTCACGCTGATCGAGATGCTGGTGATCATCAGCGTCCTCGGCACCGTCATGGCCTTCGCTGCGCCCCCCATGTCGCGGTTCGTCCGCACGAACCGGGTCACCGGCGCCACCAACACGGTGGCAGGCGACCTGCGTTACGCGCGTTCACTGGCGAGTTCGCAGCGCCGCACCTACGAGGTTCGTGTCACCCCCACGAGCTACTCGATCGTGTGCGTGTCACCGGCGAGCACCGTGCTGACGCGCACGCTCGACCACGGTGTGCACTTCGCGGCCAGCGACACGATGACGTTCTTCGCTTATGGCCTCACGGAATCGGCCACGCTCACCTTGCTGAAGGACGACTGTTCTCGCCTCGTGCGCATGAACTCCACCGGGCAGGTGACCCGTGACTGAACGCTCCGCTCCGATCGTGGCGCGTGACAGCGCCGGTTTCACGCTCATCGAGCTCATGGTCGCCCTGGTCATCGTGGCCGTCGGCGTGATCACGCTGTCCGGCGTGCAGACGCGCGCGTCGCGCGACGTGCACTCCACCGGCCGGCGGACCAGTGCGTTGGCGCTGGCCGAGGAGCGCATCGAGGTCGCACGAAGCGCGGGTTACACGAATGCCGTGTCCGCGAACGGCACGTCCGGTGCCATGGCGTGGGACACACGCATCACCACGGTCGACGTGGAACTGCGCAGCGTCACCGTGACCGTGACCTGGAACGAAGCCGGCACGCCGCAAACCGTGCAACTCATGACCTTGCTGGCACTGCGATGAAGGGGCACGAGCGCATGCCGAACCCGAACCACAAGTCCGCCGAGGCGGGCATGACCCTGGTCGAGATCATGGTCAGCCTCACGATCTTCGCTCTGGTCATGGGCGCGCTCACGGCCATCCTGTTCTCTTCCACCCGCTCCAGCGCCAATACGCAGCAGCGCGCCGATATCCAGGGCGCGTGCCGCCAGACGCTGTCGCTGATGAGTTCGGAGCTGCGCCAGGCCGGCGCGGACCCCAGCATCCCGCCCATCGGCGTGCTCGGCATCGTGTACGCCGACAGCGTGAGCATCCATACGCGCGGCGACCACACGGGTAACGGCGCGATCCAGACCACGGAGCCCAGCGAGGACGTCACCTATTCGTACGTGGACTCCACGGGCGTGCTCACCCGCAACCCGGGCTCCGGCGCCGTCCAGGTGCTCGGCAACCTCACCGACCTGCGCTTCCGGTACTACACCGAAACCGATTCCGAGCTCACCGCCGTGCCCCTGAGCGCCGGCGACGCCGCGCTGGTGCATTCCATCGGCATCATGCTCACCGGCCGCGAAGGCACGGCGAGCCCGTTCACGCTCACTTCACGCGTCACGCTGCGCAACCGCTAGACCGCTGCCCCCCCCGGGCTCGCGGATCGAGGACCGAACGATGCACAGCTCCATCCAGAATGAACGCGGCTCCGCGATGATGATGGCCCTGGGCGCCCTCACGGTGCTCGCCGTCATCGCGCTAGTTGCTCTCGCGGTCACCATCGCCGAGAAGCGCACCGCATTCTCGGATTTCTCGGGCGCGCGCTCGTTCTACTCGGCCGACGCCGCCAGCGAGGCAGGTGTGCACTGGATCCGGCATCAGTACACGCCGCCGGCCGTGGTCGACAGCGTGAACCATGTGCGGGTGACGAACGCCTACACCACGCTCAGCCCGGGCAATGGCTATCGCTTCGACGTGACTTACGTGCGCAAGCGGTACCGCGCGGGCTGGAGCACGGAGTACAAGGACTATGAGTACACGGTGGACGCGGTCGGAGCGAGTGCACAGCAGGCGGAATCGGACATCGAAGTGAAGGCGACGCGACTTTACCGGGAGGGGTACTGACCATGAACCAGCTCACCCGAAATCTCGGCCTGGCGCTCGCCGCCACGGCCATCCTCGGCGCCGAACCGGCTCATGCCGTGTGCCAGATCCCACTCGCGATCGGCCAGAACACCGGCAACGCGAATGTGCTCATCCTGCTCGACAACTCCGGCAGTATGAACGAGGTCCTGGTGTCGAGCGCCTACAACCCGAACACGCGCTACTCGGGCGACTTCGACCGCCGTTCGACCTACGACATCTCGTCCTCGGGCACGTACTCGCCGCGAAACTTCAGGGGTTCGTGGCCCAACTCGCCCACCGCCTACCTCGTCACGAGTGATCAGGGTGAAGCGGCGTCGTACAGCGGCAACTACCTCAACTGGATCTTCTACAACGCCACGTCCACCCAGCGCGCCGCGATCCCGACCGTGACGCGCATCCAGTCGGCCAAGCAGACGGTGGCGTCGTTCTTGAGCAACATCACGGACTGCCGCCTGGGCCTCGAGGTCTTCGACAGCGGCAGCAACGGCGGCACGATCCTCGCCAATATCGGTACGTCCTCGGGCTCGATCGGGAGCACGGTCTCGGGCATCCGCGCGCGCACCATGACCCCGCTCGCCGAGGCCATGTGCACGGCCATGACCTACTTCTCGCGTTCCGACTCGGGCGCCCCGATCCAGGCGCCGTGCCAGAAGAGCTTCGTCGTCGTCGTGACGGACGGTCTGCCCACAAGCGACACGAACGTGCCGAGCACGATCCGTGACAGCAACCGCAACGGCTACTATCTGGACGAGGTCGCGACGTACCTGTACCGCAACGACCTGCGCCCCGACATGGACGGCATCCAGAACGTGTCCACGTTCACGATCGGCTTCAACATCGACCACAACCTGCTGCAGCTCACGGCGGACAACGGCGGTGGCGAGTACTTCCCGATCAACGACGGTGCGGGCCTCTCGGCGGCGCTGACGTCGTCGTTCAACACGATCGCGGCCCGCGTGGCCGCCGGCGCCGCCGTCTCGGTGGTGTCGTCGGAAGACCGCAGCAACAACCGTCTGTTCCGTGCGCGCTACGAGTCGCAGACCTGGCGCGGCTACCTGGAGTCGTTCGCGCTGCCCTACCACGCCGGCGCGCGTCCGCTGTGGGACGCCGGCGCGCTGCTGGCGGCTCGCTCGGCCAGCAGCCGCAACATCTACACGTCGACCAGCGGCACGTCGCTCACGAACTTCACGACGCTCAATGCCGGCACGTTGCAGAGCTACCTGGGTTCGGCCAACAGCACCGCCGCCAGCAACCTGATCACGTTCATCCGTGGCGACTCCGTGGCCGGCAGCCGCAGCCGCAATGGCTGGAAGCTGGGTGACATCGTCGATCCGGCACCGGTCATGGTGGGCAAGCCCGCGGGCTATAGTGACCAGTCCGGCTTCGCCGCGTTCCGCACGGCCCAGGCCGGTCGGCGCGAGGTGCTGTACGTGGCCGCCAACGACGGCATGCTGCACTGCTTCGACGTCGAGACTGGCGCCGAGCAGTGGGCCTACATCCCCAAGGACCAGCTGCCGCGCCTAGCCGACCTCATGGACCCGACCTACTGCCACAACTACTACCTCAACATGACGCCCGCGGCGTACGACATCAAGATCGGCACCTCGTGGCGTACGTACCTGATCGGCGGCGAGGCGCAGGGCGGCAACGGCCTGTTCGCACTCGACGTGACGTCGCCCGAGCCGGATTCGGTGCGCCTCAAGTGGGACGTGAGCCACACGGCGCTCAAGGGCGCGTGGTACGCTCCTTCCATGGTGCGCGATCGCGAGCTCGGCCGTTCGTTGTTCGTGATCGGCACCGGCTATGACGGCGCGTCGGCCCAGGCGAACCTACTGGTCATCGACCCGCTCGATGGCTCGATCCTGCGCACCATCGCGCTGGGCACGCCGGCGGCGGGCAACAAGGTCACGAAGACGGTCACGTTCGACCGCGACTTCGATGGCTATGAGGACCTGCTGTATGCGGGCGACCTGCTCGGCAACCTGTGGCGCGTCGACCTCACCACCAGCACGTGGACGGTCAGCAAGCTGTTCTCGGGCAGCCGCCCCATCCAGGCACCGCCGATCCTGAGCACGGACGAGCTGGGCCGGCCCATGATCTACTTCGGCACGGGCCGCTTCCTGACCACGGGTGACCCCGCGAACGTCGATGGCCAGCGCCTGTACGGCATCATCGACAACGGCTCCGGCAGCACGCTGTTCGATACGGACATCGTGAACCAGACCAGCAACATCACGCCGCTCACCAGCAGCTCGCGCGGCTGGATGATCGACCTGGGCAACACCGGTGAGCGCGTCACGCGCTCGGCCGCGCTCATCTCGGGCATCCTCTACATCCCGACGTTCGCGCCGACCACCGCGGCCTGTGCGGGTGGCGGCCAGTCGTGGCTCTACAGTCTCGATTTCGCGGACGGGTCGGCCCCGGACCACTCGAATGGCACGGAGAACAACACGACCACCGGCCGTAACCAGTCGATGGGCGATGGCATCCTGGCCGACCCGACGGTCGACCTCGTGAACGAGCAGCTGATCCTGCAGTCGTCGAATGCCGTGCTCCTCACCGAAGACATCAGCGTGGGTCTGCGCAAGCTGATGGTGCGCTCGTGGCGTCAGAAGTGGAACTAGGAGGAATGACCATGCCCCGCTTCTCCCGCAACACGCTGCGCGTGCTGGCCCTCGCGGCCATGGCCACGACGTTCGCGCTTCCCGCTCATGCCCAGGCCGAACGCCAGCGGTCCCGACCGCCGGCGCGCCGTGCAGTGACGTTCGACGTCTCGGGCGTCTACACGGGTGCCTACAACGGCGTGCTCTCGATCGACGGCGTGGGCTACCCGATCTCACCCAGCGCGCAGGTCTATCTGCTCGGCGACGGAGTCGTTCCCCTGCGCATGGTCCCGATCGGCAACCGCGTCTATGCCTCGGGTCGCGGCACGCTCGGCTCGAGTCCCATCGAGATGCTCATCGCGCGCCCGGTGAACGACGACCGGACACGCTCGAACACCGAACTGACCATCAAGCTCCACGACCCGAACGCGCCGCAGTGAGCCCGAACGGGATCGCCACACGGAGGTGAAGCCGTGCCTGTCTCGAACGCACTGCCGACCCCGCGACAGAAGTGGTCCGTACACAGGATGCCGTCCCTCCGCACCGAGGGACGGCATCGCGTCGTGCTCGTCGTGCTCGCCGCCGCCTGGCTCGGGGCGGGGTGCTCGGGCGCGAAGCATGCCGACAGCGCCACTCCGGCTGCCGGCCAGCACGACGAGGGCATCCTGCTCACGCCGGATCCCCCCACGGTGCGCACGCAGCTCGCGGTCACCCTGGATCGCTCCGGGCTCGACCCGGGCCGGTGCACGTTCGTGTGGCAGCGCAATGGCAGCGTCATCAGCGATGCCCATGGCCCCGAGCTCATGCCGGGGCAGTTCCAGAAGGGCGACGAGATCGCGGTCGAGGTCACGCCGCCGGCGGACGCGAGCGGTAAGCCACTCACCGCTCGCACGACGGTCGCGGACTCGCCACCCGTGCTCATGAGCACGCAGCTCGTGCCCGTGGGTAACGGTGCCACGTTGCAGGCGCACCCCGACGGCAGCGACCCCGACGGCGATGCGGTGAGCTATCGCTACCGCTGGTTCCGTAACGACCAACCGATCGCCGGCGCCACGGAGGACCGGATCGCGATGGGTGGCTTCCAGCGCTCCGATCGGATCGCGGTGGAGGTGGTGGCCGTCGCGGCCCGCGCCGAGTCGGGGCCCTTGAAGAGCGAGCCGTTCGCGTTCGACAACCACCCGCCGCAGTTCTCGGCCGCACCCACGGCACTCTCGCCCGGGCAATCCGTGCTGCGCTACCAGGCCGCCGCCACCGACCCCGATGGCGACGCGCTCCACTGGGAACTCGCCGAAGCTCCCGCGGGCATGGTCGTCGATGCCACAGGTGCGATCACCTGGACACCGCCAACCGGAACGCGTGAGGCCGGCGACTACACCGTGAAGCTGCGTGTCACCGACGGCAAGGGTGGCGAGGCCACGCAGTCGTTCGCGATCAAGGTCGGTCCCGCGGCCCGCTGAGCAGCTTCGCCCGGGACAGCAACGACGGGGGCCCTGGCGGGTCTCCGTGGTGTTTCATGCGGTCGTGACGCGGGTCAATTCGGCATCACCAGCTTGTCACCCGGCTCCTCGCCCTCGAGCTCGGCCGGGTACTCGGCCGGCAGCTCACGCAGGCTCTCGATGAACAGCGGCACCTCGTCGCTCAGGTGCGCCAGTGCTTCGGGGCCGTCACCGACCTTGAGGATGTCGTAGAGCGTGGTGCGCTGCGCCGGGGTGAAGCCGGACTCGCGGATGAGCGTCTCGATCTCGGCCACGGTGGTCTTGTTCACGTGGCCGGTGGCCAGGTGCACGTTCTCCTCGAACAGCGTGCCGCCGAAGTCGTCCGCGCCATAGTGCAGCGAGATCTGGCCGGTCTTCTTGCCCTCGCTGAACCACGACGCCTGGATGTGCTCGAAGTTGTCGAGGTAGAGCCGGCTCACCGCCAGCATGCGGAAGTACATGCTCGCGCCCGCGATGAACGGCACCTTGGATTCCATGGGCGTGTTGCCGCGTTTGTAGCTCCACGGCACGAACGCGGTGAAGCCGTGCGTGTCGTCCTGCAGCGCGCGGATGTAGTCGAAGTGCTCCACGATCTCGGCCGGGGTCTCGACGTGGCCGTACATCATGGTGGCCGTGGAGCGCATGCCGACCTTGTGGGCCGTGCGATGCACGTCGAGCCACGTCTCGGGCCCGCCCTTCTTCACCGAGATGCGCTTGCGCACGCGCGTGGCCAGGATCTCCGCACCACCGCCCGGCAGCGTGCGTTGGCCGGCGTCGTAGAGCGCCTGCAGCACGCCCTCCATGGAGAGCCCGCTCACCGCCATCATCTGGTGGATCTCGGGCGCCGAGAAGAAGTGCGGCGTGATCTCGGGGTAGCGCTGGCGCGACTCCCGGATGATCGAGGTGTAGAACGACCACGGGATGTCGGGGTTCAAGCCGCCCTGCAGCAGCACGGTGGTGGCCCCGACCTTCCGGGCGCTCTCCATCATGGCCATCACGCCCTCGACGTCGTGCCTGTAGCCGTCGGCCGCCGGCTTGCCGGGCTTGCGGTAGAACGCGCAGAAGTGACAGTCGACCGTGCACCAGTTGGTGTAGTTGGGGTTGGTGTCGATCACGTACGTGACGATGCGCGGATCGGTCTTCCGCATGCGCATCTCGTTCGCGAGCGCACCCAGTTCGACGAGCGGGGCGTCCGTGAGCAGGTACACGCCCTCGGCGCTGGTCAGGCGCTCACCGCGTAACACCTTGTCTTCAATGCGGTTCCACACGATCTTGGGGCTCCTCCGAGAGGGTCGCCGACGGCCCCGCGACCGGGGGCGGCAGAACGGCAGGATACAACGATTTGGAGCACCTCGAAAGGCTCCATGGCACCCGCTGCCCGTTCACCGCCAGAGCCGGGGTCGTGCCGTGCCGGCCCGCCGGTTCACACGCGAGCCATCGCGGCGTCATGTGGTTTTTCCTTTCCTTGACGTGTGTGGGCGCGCCATATTCGCGGCAGTTGCATGGTCACCCGGCGTGTACGGAAGCGCGCCCGAGGGGAGCTCCCCGCCACGCCGGCGCAAGTCCCCCCAATCAAGGAAGAGGCCCCGATGGATCGCCCCCGATTCATGCAGTCGAGGCGTGCCGTGTTCCTGGCCGCCCTGTCCTGCACCGTCGCACTCCTGCTGGCCGCCCCGATCGCCGCGTTCGCGGCCGGCAACGGCAAGCTCCAGATCCACCACATGAAGATCGGGCAGGGCGACGGCACGCTGCTCATCTCGCCCAACGGCCAGACCGCGTTGTTCGATGACGGGGTGTACACCAACTGCACATTCATCAAGACATACCTGCAGGGGCTCGGCATCACATCGGTGGATTATCACTTCCTGTCGCACTACCACGCCGACCATCTGGGTTGCATCGATGACCTCGCCGCGGTGGGCATCACGGTTGCCACCGCCGGCTACGACCGCGGCCTGTCGTACTCCAGCGGCACGTACACGGCCTACGTCAACACGCTCGGAGCCAAGCGCACGACCATCGCCAAGAACCAGGTCGTCACGCTCGACGCGGGCAGCGCGAATCCGGTGCTCATCAAGTGCGTGGACCTGAACGGCGCCGGCGTGTACTCGACGTCGGGTTCAGACGAGAACGCCAAGAGCGCGGTGTACAAGGTGAGCTACGGTCAGTACGACGAGGTCATCGGCGGCGACCTCACCGGCAGTACCGCCAATGGCAATGACGTCGAGACCACCGTGGGTCCCGAAGTGGGCGATGTCGAGGTGTACAAGGTGCATCACCACGGCTCGCGTTATTCGAGCAACGACAACTGGCTGAACGCCATCTCCGCGGAAGTCGGCATCATCATGTGCGGCGACGGCAACACCTACGGGCATCCGACGCTCGACGCGCTCACGCGCATGCACAACCGCAGCATGCACACCTACTGGACCGAGACCGGCGCCGGCGTCGCGCCGGACGCCAACTGGGACAAGGTCGCGAGCGGCAACGTGTCGGTGGAAGTCGACCTCGCCACCAGCAGCTACCGCGTCTTCGGCGGCACCTTCAACGATACCTACCCGATCGGCACCGCCCCGCCGCCGCCGCTCAACACCACGCAACCCGCCACGAGCGCGGTCATGACGCAGGGCACGATCACGGGTGGCTCGGCCGCTTCGCTGGCCGCGGACGACAACACCAAGATGACGGTGACCGCCGTCAAGACCGGCTCGAACTTCTGGACCGACTGGTACGGCGAGGCCACACTGGCGCACCCGCCGCTGAATCTGACGGTGCGCTACAACGGCTCCTACAGCGTGTCGCGCACACAGACCCTGTGGTTGTGGAACTGGTCCACGAGCGCATGGAACTCGCTCGGCGCGGCCACGGTCTCGACCACCGACGTGACGCGCACGTGGACCACGCCGACGCCGGGCGACTACGTGTCACCGGCCGGCGTCGTGCGCACGCGCGTGTCGGCGAACACGCGCACCACGTCGTACACCTGCCGGGCGGATCTCCTGTCGTTCCAATACGACTACACCAGCGGCACGGTCATCACCATGGCCCCCGAGACGTACGCACGTCTGGTTCCGGACGGCTTTCACGAGCCGTACCGGGACGTGACGCCGCAGGCGAAGCTGCTCACGCTGCAGGCGGCGGACGCGGCGAACGGCGTGCAGCTGGAGTGGAGCACGGCGCGCAACGAGCACATGGACGGCTTCAACGTCTACCGCCAGCAGGCCGATGGCTCGCTGGAGCTGGTGGGCTACGAGGCCGACATCGAGATGACCTCGGACGACGTGCGCTTCTCGTTCACCGACGCGAACGCGAACGCCGGCGAGAACATCTACTGGCTCGGCGCGCGCTCGTGCGCGGGCGACGAGGGTCGCGTGGGTCCGCTGCGCGCCGTGCACACGGCCGCGGCTTCGCCCGCGACCGCACGACTCGCGTTGACCGCGGGCCCCAACCCCACGCGCGGTGCACTGCACTTCGCGCTCACGCTGGGTGAGGCCGCCAACGCTCGGCTCGACGTGTTCGACGTGACCGGCCGCCGCGTGGCCACGCCGCAGTCGGGGCTGCTCGCCGCCGGCACGCACACGCTGGACTGGGAGCCCGCCGATGCGGCGGGGACCCGGCTTGCGACCGGCGTGTACTTCGCGCGGCTCGAGGCCCTGGGCCGCACGACGCTGGTGCGGCTGACCGTGCTCGATCGCTGAGCGAACGCTGGCTGTTACCGCACGAGGCCCGCTCCCTGCAAGGGGGCGGGCCTCGTTGCGTGAGGGCTCGTGCGTGGCGCTACTTCTTCGCCGACAGCTCCGTGTACACGACCTTCGTGAACACCTCGGGCTTCACGAAGCCCTTGCCCCACTGGTCGTCCCATGGCGCCGTGGGCTTGGCCGCCACGACGTCGTCGAGCGCCTTGCCCTGCTTCACGAGCGCGGCCACCGCCGCGCGCACACCCACGAGCATGTCATGGTACGCCTGCAGCGTGGTTCTGTCGGTCACGTTGCCGTGTCCCGGGATGATCTTGGTGTCGGCGCTCACCTTGCCCAGCGCCAGTTCGGCATTGGCGATCATGCCATCGATGCTGCCGCCGCTCTCGAGGTCGATGATCGGGTAGAGCCCATTGAAGAACGTGTCGCCCATGTGCAGCACGTTCGATCTCGGGAACCACACCATGACGTCCCCGTCGGTGTGCGCCGGGGGCACGTGGAACGCGACCTCGTCCTCGCCATCCACATGCAGCGTCAGGACGTCGGGGAACGTCACCACCGGCAGCGCCTTGCCGCTGGCCGGCTCGACCTTGCGGCCGAAGAACTTGTTGTCCTGGCCCTCGAGCAACCGCTCGCGCACGCGGTCGTGCGCGAAGAGGAGCGCCCCGGCCGCGGTCATGTTGGCGTTGCCGCCGGTGTGATCGCCATGCCAGTGCGTGTTCACGAGCCAGCGGATCGGCTGGTCCGAGAGCTGCTTCACGGCGGCCAGCACCTTGGGCGACATCTCGGCGTACTGCGCGTCGACCAACAGCACGCCGTCCGCGCCCGCGCGCACGCCGATGTTGCCGCCCGCGCCGTACAGCACCCACAGTCCGTCGGCCAGCTTCTCGCTCTTGACCTCGATCTTGTCGAAGCGGCCCTGCGCGACCACCGCAGCCGCCGCGCCACCCACGAGGGTGGCGGCGGCGAGTGCGGCCCACAGGCGTCGCGACAGCATCAACGGCCGTCGCCGTCGAGCAGGTTGCCGAGCGAACCCAGGATCGAGCCCTGCTCACGGCCACCGCCGCCGGTCTGCGGCGCGGCGGCGTAGATGCGGCTGGCCAGACGGCTGAGCGGCAGCGACTGCAGCCACACCTTGCCGGGGCCGCGCCGCGTGGCGAGGAACAGACCTTCGCCGCCGAACAGCACGGTCTTCACGCCGCCCGCCAACTGGATGTCGTAGTCGACCGTGGGCTGCATGGCCACGATGCAGCCCGTGTCCACGCGCAGCGTCTCGCCGGGGGCGAGCGTCTTCTCTTCGAGCGTGCCACCGGCGTGCACGAATGCCCAGCCGTCGCCTTCGAGCTTCTGCAGGATGAAGCCCTCGCCACCGAACAGGCCGGCGCCGAAGCGGCGCGTGAACGCGATGCCGAGCGCCACACCCTTGGCCGCGCACAGGAACGAATCCTTCTGCGCCACGAGGCTGCCGCCCAACTCCTTCAAGTGCAGCGCCACGATCTTGCCGGGGTACGGTGCGGCGAACGCGGCCTTGCGCTTGCCCTGACCCTGGTTCTGGAACACGGTCATGAACAGCGACTCACCCGTGAGCAGGCGCTTGCCGGCGCCCAAGAGCGCGCCCATGAAACCGCTCTGCTGCTGCGAGCCGTCACCGAAGATGGTCTGGAGCGTGATGCCGTCCTCCAGGTACATCATGGCCCCGGCCTCGCCGACCACGCCCTCGCCCGGGTCCAGCTCGATCTTCACGAACTGCATATCGTCGCCGAGGATCTCGAACTCGATCTCGTGCATGCTCGCCATGGGAAGCGCTCCTTACGATCGCTGCGGCGGGAGCCGCATCGGGTTCCGGCCAGGGAGCCGGTTCACGCGCCGGCAGCAGCCGGCGCGCAGGGAGAATACGTGTGGGCGAGCCGCGTGTTGCGGCCGGCCGTGGAAGCTAGTCAGCCACCAACAGACCGTGTTCGCCGAGCAGGGCCTCGAACCGCGCCAGCCCCTGCAGGTCCTCGGGGCCGAAGCGATAGTGGAACAGCCGCAGGTAGCCTTCCATCTCGGCCGCGCTCCAGCCCGGACCGGTCTCGCGGCGCGCGACTTCCGGCAGCGTGGCTTGGCCCGCGGCGAGTGAGGCGTCGATGAAGTTGCGCAACTCGTCCTTGAGGCCCGGGTCGAGGTTGGAGCGCACCACCCACGCCGCGTACACGAACGGCAATCCGGTCCAGTCGAGCCAGTCCGCACCCAGGTCGAGCGTGTGCACGAAACCCTCGGGCGGACGGCTGCGCGTGCGCATGGCCTGGTCGCCGATCAGCAGCAGGCCGTCGGCCTGCGACGGCTCGAGGCCGCGCACGAAGCGCACATTGGGCAGCGAACGGCGCACGTTGAGCAACAGCTTGAGCAACCGCACGCTCGTGGACGTCTCGGGCGTCACCGAGATGAGTGCGTCGCCGAGTGCGTTGGCCGGCCGGCGCGAGAACAGGAGCACGGACAGCACCGGGCCGCGTGCGGCCACGCCCATGGGCGCCAGCATCTCGAAGCGGTCGCGCATGCGCAGGAAGTCGCCCGCCGCCATGAGCCCCAGGTCGACTCCGCCCGCCTCGGCTTCGCGGCCCAGGTCGCGCGGCGGCAGGTTGCGCACGGCGAACGGCGCGTCGGCCCACAGCGCGTAGAACGGGGCGGCGTTGGCGTACGGGATCCGCGCGGCGACGGTGGCGGTGGTGAGCCGGGAGGGATTCATGGGACGGCGAGGATATCGCGGTCGGGAAAGCCCGTCGAGCCCGGGTTCCGTCTCAGAATGCCCCGCGTGCACGGCATTCCCGGGCAGAACCGGGGCGCTGGCCCGCTGTCAGCCTTCGCGCAGGGCTTCAAGGAACGCTGCGCCGTAGCGCTCGAGCTTGACCGGGCCCACGCCCGGCACCTCGAGCAGCTCGTGCGAGCTGACCGGCCGGCGTTCGGCCATGCCACGCAGTGCGGCGTCGCTGAACACGATGTAGGCCGGCACCCCCTCGGCGTCCGCGAGCCGCTTGCGCACCGCGCGCAGCCGCTCGAAGCGCTCGAGCGCGTCGTCGGACAGCGTGACCGTGGCCGCACCCGCGCCGCGGACCCGGCCCGAGGCCGTGAGGGTACCGCTCGTGACGACCATCGACTCGATGCCCTTGCCGCTGCACAGGTCGCAGGCATCGCCGCAGGGTTCCAGCGCCTCGTCGAAGTGCGCGCACGCCGCCTGGTGCCGGCACGTGCTGCTCTCGAGCAGCCGGAACAGCTCCACGGTCTTCGACCGCGTCTCGTCGCGCAGCACCGGATCGTCGATGCTGCCGAGGAACGTGTCGTAGCCGATGACGTCGGCCCACGAGTAGTACACGATGCACTCGCTCGGCAGTCCGTCGCGGCCGGCGCGACCGATCTCCTGCACCCACGCCTCGATGCTCTTGGGCATGTCACGGTGCACGACCAACCGCACGTTGCTCTTGTCGATGCCCATGCCGAACGCGACCGTGGCCACGATGACATCGACATCGTCGCGCGCGAAGTCGTCCTGGTGCTTGGCTCGCGTGGCATCGGGCAGGCCGGCGTGATACGGCGCGGCCTGGATACCGTTCGCGCATAGGAATTCGGCCGTGGATTCCACGCTCTTGCGGCTCATGCAGTAGACGATCGCGCTCTCGCCCTTGCGCGTGCGCAGCAACGCCAGCAGGTCCTTGCGCACGTTGCGCGCTGCCTTGGGCGCACCGTTGGCGGTCTTGCCCTCGCCCTTCTTGACCGCCGTGATACGCAGGTTCTGGCGGAAGAACGAGCCCTTGAAGCCGTCGGGCTTCTTCATGCCGAGCTGGCGGATGATGTCGCCCGCCACGCGGCGCGTGGCCGTGGCGGTGAGCGCCAGCACGGGGATCTCGCCGAGCTCGCCCTTCAGGCCCTGCAGCTTGCGGTACGCCGGCCGGAAGTCGTGCCCCCAGTGACTGATGCAGTGCGCCTCGTCGACCACCACCAGGCTCACCGGGCAGCCCGCGATGAAGTTGCGGAGCGACCCTTCGAGCGCTTCGGGTGCTAAGTACAACAGCTCGATCTCGCCGCGCCGGAATGCGGCCAGCCGCTCGCGGCGCTCCTCGAACGGCATGCTGGAGTTGACCGTCACTGCCTTGAAGCCCACGCGCACCAGCGCGTCGACCTGATCCTTCATGAGCGAGATGAGCGGCGAGATCACCAGCACCGAGCCCGGCAGGATGCGCGCCGGGATCTGGAACGTGAGCGACTTGCCGGCACCCGTGGGCATGACGCCGATGCAGTCCTTGCCCGCCAGCACGGCATCGATGATGCGGCGCTGCCCGGGGCGGAACTCGCGGTAGCCGAAGATGGCCTCGAGCACCTGCTGCGGGTCGGTGAAGCGCGGGGTGTGGAACAGCGGGGCGCTGGAGTCGAGCATGGTCCTCGGGCTTCAGGGGAGCGGGTGCGAGGGCGGCGAGCGAACCCCAGAGTACGCGAGCGCGCCGGGGAGCGCGAGACCGGCGGCCGTGGGCGTGACGGCGAGCGGATCCGGTCCGCCCGGACTGCAACTTGGAACTGTGCGCTCACGGCACGCCTCGGGAGGAGCCCGAAAGCAGCGCACCGACCGGGTCCCGACCGGCGGAGGCCGGGATTCAGACCCGTCGCCGCGCTGCCGATGACCCCGGCATGCCGCTCCTCCACCCCGTGAGTGCGCCCGCCATCCCGCTCGCGCTGGCCGCCGTGGCCGCGGCCACGCTGTTCGTGCTGCCCTTCGCACTGCTCGCGCTGTGGACGGCACGGGCCTGCCGCGGCGGTGAGCGGGCCTGGTTCGGGTTCGTCGTGCGGTCGCACGTGTTCCTCTTGTTGGTGATGTTCGCCGAGGCTCCTGCGCTACTCAGCCTGCGTCTCGAGCGTGCGCTCACGTCCGGCGGCCCGGCGGGAGTGCTCATGGCGTGGTGGCCGGCGCTCGTCAGCACCACGCTGCACATGCTCGCGCTGACGTGGGCGGTGCGCGTGGTCACGCGCCGTCTGCGCGGCGTGACCGGCGAGGCGAACTCCGTGCGGGGTGCGGTGCGCGCGCTGGCCTCGCGACTGCTCCCGGTGCTCGGCCTGCTTGGCGCGCTGTGGGCCGTGCAGCGCATGGAGTGGCGGCTGGCCGGAGCGTGTGTGCTCACCGGGATCGGCCTGCGGCTGTGGCTCGACCTGCGGCACGCGCGCGTGCTCGGGATGTCGATGGAGGCCGTGACGGCGGGCGAGTTGCGCGAACGCGTGTTCTCCCTCGCCGCCCACGCGGGCGTGAGGGTCGAACAACTGTTCGTGATCGGGGCACGCGACGAGCGGCTGGTGAACGCCTTCGCGATGCAGGGCAGGTGCATTCTCCTCACCGACACGCTGCTGGAACAGTTGTCCCGCCGCGAGGTCGAAGCCGTGGTCGCGCATGAACTCGCGCACCTCAAGCTGCGGCACTCGCTGCTGCTGTCGGCCACGCTGGTGGGCTCCGCCACCGTGGCACTGCTGGCGCTCTACCCGCTTGGGGCCTGGGGTTTCGCGCTGGGCGGGCTCATGTCGTGGCAGGCTTACGTGCTGGTGGCACGCGCGTGCGAGTGGGCGGCTGATCGCCAGGCGGCGCGCTGGACCGGCGACGCGGGCGCGCTGATCCGCGCACTCGGGGCGATCTCGCGATCGAACGACTTCCCGCTCGATTGGGATGCGTGGACCGGACTGGTGTTCGCGCATCCGGCGACCCGGGCGCGCGCCCAGGCGCTCGCCCGGCACGGCGGGCTCGCGGCGGCGGAAGCCGAGCGACTCCTCACTCGCGACGACACGGATCCCGAGCGCTGGACCTGGACGTCCGCCACCGTGAACTCCGAGGCCAGCCTCGAGCCGGTCGCCGGCACCGCCGCGCGCGCCCGGAGCGCCAACGCGCTGGGTTGGACCTCTTTTGCCGCGTGCACACTCGCGGCCGCGGCCGTCGTGCAACTGGCGCGCGTGTTCCCCGTCGCGCTCCTCGGCGCGACCGTCGTGCCGGTGGGAGCTGTCCTCGGGGCGGCCGTGATGCTCGTGCTCTTCGACCGGCGCGCGACCGCGGCCTACGCCCCGTGGCGCACCGCACTCGCTCGCCGGCTCGCGCCCCCGAGCACCGCCCACTACGCGGGCTTCGCCCCCGGCGAGACACCGCGGCTCTATGAGGGCTACACCGACTGGGACGTGGGCTTCGTGTGCGCCGATGCGCATGGCCTGTCGTTCACCGGCGAGCGCACCGCGTTCACGGTGCGGCGTGAACGTATCCTCGGCATCGCGCGGGTGGCGGGCATGCGATCGTGGTTCGGCACGCATCGCGTCGCGGTGCAGTGGCGGCGGGACGACGGCAGCACGGCGGTGTTCACCTTGCGCGACGCGGACGTTCGCCACATGCACCAGATGACACGCGCGGCCGCTCGGTTCGCGAGCTTGCTCGAGCAGGCGCTGGCTGGGTTCGAGGCGCTCGAGGACCAGCGCGGTGTTGCTTGGGCGCTCCAGAACCTCGCGTGGTGCGCGTTCTACTCAGGCCACGCCGAGCAGGCCGAGCGGCAGCTGCATCGCGCCGCCACCACCTTCGCCGAGCTCGGTGACAGCAGCGGCTTGCGCTGGGCACGAGGGCTCTTGGCCTGGACCCGCTTCCAGCAGGGCCACGCCGCCGAGGCCGAGG
>JBEBGT010000259.1:0-5414 GCA_040081365.1 Candidatus Eiseniibacteriota bacterium
GGTCTGTTCGGCGTGAAGATGGCGGCGCGCGTCGGCGCGCTCGACTTCACCGCGCTGGCGTCCAAGCAGGAAGGCCGCAGCGAGCGCGCCGTGTACTCGGGCGGCGCGTCGCGCAGCCAGAACAAGTTCACCGACCTCGACTGGGTGAAGGGGCAGTACTTCCTGCTCTACGACCCCAACTTCGGCACGGTCTACGACATCGATGACAAGAGCATCGAGCTGTACCTGGACGACGGCAACGTCTCGAACGACCGCAACGTGACCCCGGGCAAGGCGTTCGTGGACCCGGACTCGGTCATGGGACTGCCGCTCACCTCGCTCCAGAAGCGCGCGGTGGTCACCGGCAGCTTCGACAAGCTGAATCCCGGCGCCGACCAGCACTTCGAGGTGCTCAACAACTTCTACGCGTTCCACGACACGATCTTCAAGGTCATCCGGCTCAAGCAGCCGATCCCGGTGAACTCGAACCAGACACTCGCGGTGCGCTACATCGCCCGCCGCGTGTTGGACGCGGCCCACAACCTGGCACCGAGCGACACGGTCGGCGGGCGTATCCAGCGCATCGATGGCCGGCCCGACACCACGATCCTCAAGCTGTTGCGCGCTCCGCGCGACCTGCAGTTCCCAAAGCAGGGTACGGCCGTCTACGACGACAGCGCGTCGTTCGGCCCAGTGCGCGAGCTCGAGTTGAAGAACGTCTACAACCTGGGCGGGTTCGGGATCGATCCCAAGTCGTTCAAGCTCACGCTGCAGCGCGGCCAGGACGAGCCGCCCGTCACGGCCATCGATGGCGTGCCGTTCATCGAACTGCTGGGCCTCGACAACTGGGACGAGCAGACCGGTCAGCCGCGCGCGGGTCAGGACGGCGAGGTCGACGGCTTCGGCTTCAACTCGCAGACGCGCCCATGGGTCGACTACGCGAACGGCCTGCTGTTCCTGCCCGACCCGAGGCCGTTCGCGCCCCGGTTGGCGAGCGGCGGCGCCAAGCCGTTCGACCTGTTCCTGGACCAGCAGTTGCGGCGCCGCAAGCGCCTGGACGGCGCCGTGGGCTCGATCCAGGAGCCCAACGCCAGCGCGTATGACCTGCGCAACCCGATCACGAACGACGCGCAGTTCTACCTCACCACCGAGTTCGCCGCGGCGCGCTCGGGCGGTAGCGACATCACGCTCGGGCGCGGCAACATCCTCGATGGCTCCGAGGCCGTGGTGGTGAACGGCGAGCGCTGGCAGCGCGACCGCGACTACTCGATCGACTACGACCTCGGGCGCATCACCATGAAGCGCCAGTTGGGGCCGTCGGACCAGTTGTCCATCGACTACTCCTACGCGCCGCTGTTCGCGCAAGCCAGCAAGACGCTCGTGGGCAGTGCGTTCCGGCTCGAGGGCCGCGACCGGAGCCTGGGCGGCGCGTTCCTGTATGAGAGCAAGGGGGCGCAGGACCTGCGGCCGCGCCTCGGCGAGGAACCGTCGCGCACCCTCATCACCGACCTCAACACCGACTGGCGCTTCAAGCCGTCATTCCTCACCCGCTTCGCGGACGCCTTGCCGGGTGTGCGCACGACCACGCCCTCGGAGTTCAACATCCAGGCCGAGGCCGGCATGTCGTTCCCGAACCCGAACACGCGCAACGAGGTCTACATCGACGACATGGAAGGCGTGCGCGACGCGGTGTCGCTGGCGCTCTCGCCGGACCGCTGGCGCTGGGCCAGTGTGCCGTCACGCGGCACGGCGGTGGCGGGAGTCGCCACGAACGTGCAGTCGCTGCTCGACTACAATCGCACGCTCACGCCGGGCACCCGCTTGCTGAATGCCGAGGTGCGCTGGTTCCAGCCGTTCAACCCCAACGGCGGCGACATCAAGGACGAGTGGCACATGCGCGAGCGCGACCTGCGCCCCAAGCTGGTGCAGGGGCAGGGCGCCGAGAACCTGCGCACGACCATGGGCATCTCGGTACCCAAGGAGCCGAACGGCTTCGTGCCCGGCGACAAGCTGTGGGCCGGTCTCATGTACACGCTCGACCCGGTCGGGCTCGATCTGTCGCGCTCACAGTTCATCGAAGTGTGGGTCAACGACTGGAACGATCACCATCAGGGCCCCACCGGCCCCGACACGCGCCTGATCCGGCGCACGGGTAAGCCGGGCGGTGGCGTGCGGCTGCACATCGACCTCGGGCGCGTGAGCGAGGACCAGATGCGTGCTCCGAACCGCGAGCCCAACGGCTTCATCGACACGGAAGACCGCAAGCCGCGTGACAATCAGCTCGCCGTGATCGGCGACGACACGGAAGACATCGGCATCGACAACCTCAAGGACGCGTTCGAGCGCGACTCGCTGAACGCGGGCCGGCTCACGTTGGCCGACCTCACGACGGCCTCGACGAGCGACCCCGAAGGCGACAACTACTCTGACCCGGTGGACACCTACACCGCTCCGATCGACTCGCGGCGCTGGCGCACGATCAACGGCACGGAGTCGAACAACCGTGCCTACCCGTTGCCGAACACCGAGGACCTGAACCTCAACGAGAAGCTCGACACCGACGAAGCCTATTTCGAGTACACCATCGATCTGGGCGATGACCAGTCGCCGTACCTGCAGAGCGACGTGCTCAAGGAGTTGCAGGCGGCGGGCAGCAACAAGCAGTCCGACCTGACGAACGGCTGGCGGCGGTACCGCATTCCGCTCACCGACGACGCGCGCGTGCGCTTCGGGTTCCCGGACCTCACGCTCGCCCAGCACGTGCGGGTGTGGTTCGAGAACCTGGACGAAGCCGAGGTCGCGGCCAACGCGAACCCCGGCGTCGAATACCCGCTGCTCATGCTGGGCGGCGTCGAGATCGTGGGCAGCCGCTGGCAGGCCGAGGCGCTGTCGCCCGCGCAGCGCGACGTCAAGAAGACCACCATGACGCTGAACGCGGTGAACTCGGTGGACAACGCGGGTTACGCGGCCCCGTTCGATCCGGGCGACACCCGCGACGGCAGCAGCGCGTTCAAGCGCCGTGAGCAGTCGATCGCGCTCGTGTTCGAGCGCGTGGCCCCGGACGACACACTCGAGGCGTTCAAGACGTTCTCGCTGCCCGAGAACTACAGCCGCTACGGCGTCCTGCGCTGGTGGGCCACGGGCGCCGGCGTGCACAAGACCGATGCACTCGGCACCGACCTGGGCGAGTACAACCCGGCCACGGACTCGCTGTTCTACTTCGTGCGTTTCGCCTCGGACGACAAGGGTTCCAGCTACTACGAGCTGCGCCGGCGATTTCCCCGGCTGGCCGACAGCGTGGGGCTGGGCGGTTGGGAAGAGGTCGTGGCCCAGATCGAGAAGATGTCGGCCGTGAAGCTCGACCCCGGGTTCCCGTTGCGCGATCCGATCCTGTACACCACCACGCTCGAGAACGGCGACCAGCTCACGATCAAAGGCCGCCCGAGCTTCACGCGTCTGCTGCGCGTCTCGTTCGGCGTGCTGAACGCCAGCGTCACCCAGGACTATCGCTACACCGGGCAGCTGTGGTTCAACGAGATGCGCGCCACCGACGTGGCCAAGGATGTCGGCGTGGCGAGCCGCGTGCTCGTGAACGGCCGCTGGGCGAACCTCATGGACTACAATGTGGCGTGGAACTCGCGCGACGCCGACTTCCTGTCGGTGGGTGAGACGCGGGGCAGCGGCAATCGCACGAACTCGCTCAGCATGAGCACGCGCTTCGAGCCGCACCGCTTCTTCGAGGGCACCGGCATCCTGCTGCCGCTGAGCTACACCCAGAACGAGACCTCGTCGCAGCCGCGCTTCGCGGCCGGCGACGACATCGTGCGCTCGGGCGCGCTGGCCACGGCATCGGAGTCCAAGACCGTCTCGCGCAGCATGTCGGCGAGCTATTCGCGGCAGTGGAGCGATCGCTCGAATCCGCTCCTGCGCTACACGCTCGGCGGCGTGAGCGCGAACATCAGCCGCTCGACGACGGATTCGCGTTCGCCCACGGCGCTCAACCAGAGCACGAACGTGTCCGCCGGTGTGACCTACCAGATCGCGCCACGCGAGCTGCTGCGCATTCCGCTGCCGTTCACGAAGACCCGTCTGTATCCGCTGCCGGAGCGGGCCTACTGGAACTACGGCGTGTCGACCACGCGTTCGTCCGCGTTCACTCGCGCGTTCGGGGACGATGACCTGGTGCCGTCGAGCAGCCAGAACGGGCGCTCGTCCAACGTGGACTTCGGTGCCGACACGCGGCCGTTCGACCTGCTGAGCCACCATATCGAGGGCCGCCGTAACCTGGCGCTCGATGGGGTGCGCCTGGACCACATCGGGTTCGTCAACTTCGGGCGCGTCGTGAGCTGGCGGCAGTCGTTCAGCTCGCACCTGTCGGTGAGCCCGAGCCCGTGGTTGCGGCCGTCGTTCAACTGGTCCTCGAACTACAACCAGAACAACGACACCCAATCGGAGGAGCTTGGCACGCGCTCGATCGGCAACGGCCAGGAACTGGGTGTGACCTGGGACCTGCCGTTCGACCGGCTGGGTGGCACCGGCGTGAGCCTGCCGCGCACACCCGTGAAGCCCGACACGGCGGGCGGCAAGACACTGCCGACGAAGCCGCGCCGGCCGCTGCTGCCGTGGCGGCAGTTGGTGTCGCGCCTCGGGCAGATCAGCACCGACGCCCGGGTGGGACGCAACTCCGGCTACTCGCGCATCATCGGCACGGCCAGCCCGCTCTACCTGATCGGCCTGGCCGAGAACCCCGGCTTCGGCGACGGACACGTGGTCGAGGTGCCGGGGAACACGTCGAGCAGCGCGATCGACTGGCGCGGCAACGCCCGGACCACGGTGCCACTGGCGTTCGGCAGTTCGCTGCAGACGCGCGCCAGCTACGGCGACCGCACGAACAACAACAACGGCGTGAAGCAGCGCAATCGGGACTGGCGCTTCCCGGACCTCGAAGTGCAGTATGGCCGCGTGGCGAACCTGATCGGACTCACCCATCTGCTCGACGCGCCCCAGCTGCGCACGTCGTTCGCGCGCAGCTACTCGGTCGACTACCAGAACTCGCGCTCGATCCGTACCGGCACGTCGCGGAGCACGGAGTTCCGTCCGCTGTTCTCGGTACGCGGCCGGCTGCGCAACGGCACCGACGCCGACCTGCGCTTCGAGAAGCGCTCGAGCGTGCGCGAGTCGTTCCAGTTGGGCTCCTCGGTGGCGACCGACCAGACCACGAATCTCAACTTCAGCCTGTCGCGCTCGTATTCGCAGGGGCAGAAGGTGAAGGTGCTCGGTAAGTCCAGCACCGTGAAGACGAGCGTGAGCCTGCAGCTCACCACCGCGTACGAACGCCAGAAGGGCGGCGTGAAGATCGGTAGCGAGACGAACCTCGCCAATCCGATCGACCGCACGCGGCTGTCGGTGAACGGCACGGGCAGCTACGGCTTCTC
>JBEBGT010000260.1:0-5399 GCA_040081365.1 Candidatus Eiseniibacteriota bacterium
CGCCGGCGGCTCGTTGCCGAACTGCAGGTAGCCGTTCGTGCACACTTTCACCTGCGTGAAGCGCCGGCCGTAGATCGGGAAGCTGAACCCCAGCGGGAGTGCCGCCGACACCGCCTCGTCGTTGGTGAGCGCGATCTGGTTCGCCGGCTGCGCGATGTCGACCCACTGGAAGACCGGCCCCTGCGGCTCGCGCGAATCCACCCAGCGGTAGCCCAGCGAGTCCGGCCCGCCGGCGTTCGCCAGTTGCGGTTCGGCCGGCGCCGGGTCCGGGTCGCCTTTGGCGGCCGGGGCCCCCGGCCCCGACTGAGACGCCTGCGCCGCCGGTGCGAACTCCAGCACCGGTCGCGGCGCGCTCCACTCCAACGTGCCCGGCGAGTCGTTGACGATCTCGAACGTGCGCGTGACCTGGTTGCCCGTGCTGGCGCTGGCGCCCACCGTGCCCGGCACGAACGCGATCTCGGGCGAGGGCTGCGTGGTGAACGTGACCACGTTCGAGACCGCACCGGCGTTGCCGAACTCGTCGCGTGCGCGCAACGCCAGCCAGTACGTGCCGCCGGCGGCCAGCCCGCGCAGCCGATACGACTCCGCGGCCCCCGACGCCTGCGGCCGCGGCGCGTTGCCGGCCGTGGCGCGCGCGAACTCGGCGGCGGTGAACGCCGTGGCCGAGTAACGCAACTCGTAGCTGCTCGCCGTGCCCACCGCACCGTCGTCGCCCGTGGCGGTCCACGCCAACTCCACCGAGTTGGAGCCCGGCGACAGCACGCGCAGGTCGGTGACGTCGCCCGCCACGATGCTGTCGGGATCCGAGGCCGCGAGCGCCACGTTCAGCCGGCCACCCGACACGCAACGCCCGCTGAGTCCCGGGCGCACGTCCACGAACCGCATGAGGCGCGACTTCACCTCGCTCGCACTCATGCCCGGGAAGCGCCCCATGAGCAACGCGGCCGCGCCCGTGACGTGCGGCGCCGCCATGCTGGTGCCCGACAGCAGCCGGTACGTGGCACCCGGCACCGTGGACAGGATGTCGACGCCGGGTGCCGCCAGGTCCACCGTGGTGGCGCCATAGTTCGTGAACCCCGCCAACTGGTCGGCGTGATCGGTGGCCGCCACCGTCAGCACGCAGTCCTCGGGCAATGCCGCCGGGTACGACGGGGTGATGTCGTTGTTCGTGCGCGAGTTGCCCGCCGCAGCCACGAACAGGTGCCCGGCGTCGCCGGCCGCGATGATGGCGTCTTCCAGGGCGCGCGAATAGAAGCCGCCGTTCCATGAGTTATTCGACACGCGCACGCCCATGCGCACCGCGTACTGCAGGGCTTCCACCGCGCCGGACGTGGGGCCGCTGCCCGACGCGCTCAGGAACTTGAGCACCACCAGCTTGCCGCGCCACACCACACCGCTCACGCCCACGCCGTTGTTGCCCACCGCCGCGATCGTGCCGGCCGTGTGCGTGCCATGGCCGTTGTCGTCGCGCGGGTCGCCGTCGTGATTGGCGAAGTCGTAGCCATGCACGTCGTCGATGTAGCCGTTCTGGTCGTCGTCGAGGCCGTTGCCGGGGATCTCGCCCGGGTTCGTCCAGATGTTGGCCTCGAGATCCGGGTGGTCGTACTCGGCTCCGGTGTCGAGATCGGCGATCAGCAGCTCGGGGTCGCCCGTGAAGCGGTCCCACACCGGCTCGGCATTGATGTCGGCCCCCACCAACCCGCCCGTCTGGCCGCGATTGCGGAGCCCGTATTGTTCGGGGTAACGCGGGTCGTCGGGCGCGCGCTCGATGTGCCACAGGTAGTCCGGCTCGGCGTACTCCACGCGCGGATCGCCGGCCAGGCGCGCCACCGCCTCGCTCACCGACATGCCCGGTACGGAAAGCTGCTCGACGCCGTTGAGCTCGAAGCGCGTCATGACGGTGGCCCCGAGCGGCGCCATGGCCTCGGTGCGCGCCGCGAGCTTGCTGGCCGGCTTCCAGCGCACCAGCACCGTGCCCGGCACGTAGTCCAGCGCGCACGCGCCCGGCGGCGCGAACGCGGTGCTCAGCGCGGCAGCCACGAGCCAGGCGAACGCGCCACACTCACGCCCGCGCCGGATCGGCCCGCATTTCACGCCGCGACTGCGCTCTGCCACTCGCACCTCATGAGGGATGGCAAACGGCCACCGTGCGAGACCACGGCCCGCGTACGGGCTGCGGGCCTCCCGTGCGGCGGCCGCTGCCGGACACCCCGGCCGAGCCGAGCATAGGCCGCCGGGGTGCGGGCGTCACGGGACTTCGCAGGCGGTCCTACCCCGCAGCGACCGGTGCGGTTCGCCTGCGTCGCGAACGCGGCGCCCTGCGCAGCCGGCCCCCCGCTCAGGCCGGCTTACGGTAGCGTGCGATGACGCGCGTGGTGATGCCGCCGCGCACGTTGAACCTGCCGACCACCTTGAGCTCGCGCGGCTTCATGGCGCGCACCAGGTCGTCCAGGATGCGGTTCGTGACCTGCTCGAAGTAGTGGCCCTCGTTCCGGAACGCCCAGATGTAGAGCTTCAGGGACTTGAGCTCCACGCACAGCTCGTCCGGCACGTAGCGCACCACGATCGTGCCGAAGTCGGGCTGGCCGGTGACCGGGCACAGTGCCGTGTATTCCGGGCACTCGTGACGGATCCAGTACTCGCGGCCGGGGGCGGGATTCGGGAACGTGACCAGTTCGCGGGACGGCTCGGACGGCATGGGGCGGGCTCCTTGGTAGCAAGAGTGGGCGCGGGAGTGTGGGGCTTGCCGGCCGCACCGGTCAACCCCGGCGCCGCCCCGGTGCGCCGCGGCGCTCGCCGCGCTCCCCCGGCCGTGCTACCGTTTTCGGCCCTATGAAGCGCGTCTTCCTCGAGACCTACGGTTGCCAGATGAACGTCGCCGACTCCGAGCTCATGGCCGGAGTGCTGGAGCGTGCCGGCATGGAGCTGGTGAGCTCTCCCGAGAATGCCGACGCGGTGATCCTGAACACCTGCGCCATTCGTGAGCACGCCGAGCTGCGCGTGCTGGGGCGCCTCGGCGAGTTCGCTCATTTGAAGCGCAAGAACCCCGACCTGATCGTGGGTGTGGCCGGCTGCATGGCGCAGCACCTGCGCAAGCGGCTGCTCGACCAGAAGCGCGTGCTGGACCTGGTGGTGGGCCCCGACGGCTACCGCAACCTGCCCGAGTTGCTGCGCCGCGCGGCCAACGTGCCCACCGCCGAGATCCGGCTGGACCGCGACGAGACCTACGGCGACCTGGAACCCAAGCGCCAGCCTGGTGTGCGCGCGTGGATCACCGTGCAGCGCGGCTGCGACAAGTTCTGTACGTACTGCGTGGTGCCGTACACGCGTGGGCGCGAACGCAGCATCCCGATGGCCGACCTGCTCACGCAGGTGCGGCACGCCGCCGAGCAGGGCTTCCACGAGATCGTGTTCCTGGGCCAGACCGTGAATTCGTACCACGACGGCACACACGGCTTCGCCGACCTCGTGCGCGCGGCCTCGGAGATCCCCGGCGTGTTGCGCCTGCGCTACACCTCGCCGCATCCGGCCGACATGAGCGACGAGCTCATCGACGCCATGGCCGAGTGCGAGAAGGTCATGCCGCACGTGCACCTGCCGCTGCAGAGCGGCTCCGACACGGTACTGGCGGCCATGCAGCGCAGCTACACTATGGAGCGCTACCAGCGCGTGCTGGACCGCATCCGCGCGCGTGTGCCCGGCGTGGCCGTGAGCACCGACATCATCGTGGGCTTCCCCGGCGAGACCGAGGCCGACTTCATGGCCACGGCCGAATACATGCAGCGGGCGCGCTTCGACAGCGCGTTCATGTTCAAGTACTCGGCGCGCCCCGACACGCGCTCGTTCAAACTGCCCGAGACCGTGAGCGACGACGAGAAGGGCCGCCGCCTGCAGCACCTGATCGAACAGCAGCACCAGATCTCGGGCGAGATCATGGACGGCTACCTGGGCCGCGAGGTCGAAGTCCTGGTGGACGGGATCTCATGGGCCAAGAAGGCCGACAAGCTCGCCAAGCCCGGCGATCGCCCGCGCACCGACGCCGGACGGCAGCTGCACGGCAAGAGCCGAGAGTTCAAGACCGTCGTCTGGACCGACGATGGCTCGGCACCCGGCACGCTGCAGCGCGTGCGTGTCGTGGGCACCACGCCGCTCACGCTGCTGGGCGAATCCGTGCGCGCGCCGCGCCCCGAAGCGCTCGTGTCGATCGGCGGCTGAGCATGCGCGCGTGGTGGCTGCTGGCGCTGGCCACGTTCGCCGGTTCGGCCATGTCCGCTCCGGAGCCCGAGCGCGGCACGTTCGTGTTCCGCGACGTGAAGCTGGGCGCGCAGACGCATCGTTTCGCGGTGTGGCTGCCGCCCGGGCATGACGCCCACCAGAAGTGGCCCGCGATCGTGTTCCTGAACGGCGCCGGGGAATGCGGCCGCGATGGCGAGAAACCGGTACGCGCCGGACTCGGGCCCGTGCTGCAAGCCCACGCCGAGCGCTGGCCGTTCGTGGTCGTCTTCCCGCAGAAGCCCGCGGAAGAGCACGAGTGGGAAGAACACGAGGACCTGATCCGCGCCACGCTCGCTCTGGCGGTGCGCGAGTACGGCGTCGATGCGAAGCGCGTGGCGCTCACCGGCATGTCGCAGGGTGGGCACGGCACCTGGTACGTGGGCGCGCGCGACTCGTCGCGCTGGCGCGCCCTGGTCCCGGTCTGCGGCTACGGCCGCGGCCGCACCGTGGCGAGCCGGGTGTCGGGGCTGCCCGTGTGGGCCTTTCACGGCCTGCGTGACGACGTGGTGAACCCGGACGACACGCGCGAGATCGTGCACTGGCTGCGCGACGCCAAACGCGCCCGCGGCCTGGACCCCGAGTCCGCGCGCATGACGCTCTACCCCGACGCCAACCACAACAGTTGGGACGCCGCCTACGGCGAGCCCGAACTACCCGACTGGCTCGTGGAGCAGACGAAGCCGCGCTGAATCCCTACGCGCCGCCCTGCGCCTGCCAGGCGGCGAGGCCGGCGCCGATCACGCCCGCCTGTTCGCCCAGCGTGGCCGGCACGATGCGCAGGTGCTGGCGGTGCGAGCCCAGCATGTAGCGTTCGGTGCGCGCGCGCAGCGGGCCGAACAGCGCGTCGCCCGCTTGCGCCACGCCGCCGCCGAGCACGATGACGTCGGGGTTCAGCAGCACCGTGGCCGCGCCCAGCATGCGCGCCAGATGATCGATCATGCGCTCGATCACCGCGGCCGCGCGCGGATCCGCGGACTCGAACACGTCGCGCGCGTTGGTCACCGTGAGACCGGCCTCGCGCGCGCGCGCCACCAGGCCCGAGCCGCTGGCCATGGGCTCCGCGCAGCCCACCACGCCGCAACCGCAGGCGGGCCCGGTGCTGCCGAGCGGCATGTGGCCGATCT
>JBEBGT010000261.1:0-5391 GCA_040081365.1 Candidatus Eiseniibacteriota bacterium
CGTCCTCGGTGACCCGGCGCCCATCGACGCGGGCCGGGAGGACCTGCTGGTCAGCGCGGCCCAGGAGGGCCTGCGCAACGTCGAACGCCACGCCGGCGTACGGCCACCCGAGCAGCGTAGGGACCAGGTACAGATGGGCGCTGCTCGAGATCGGCAGCAGCTCGCTCAGGCCCTGGACGGCCCCGAGCACGGTGGCCTGCAGCGGCGTGAGCAGCGGTTCGGTCGCGAGGAAGGTGAGCATGGGGGGCGAAGCTAGCATGCCGGCACACCCGCTGCGAAGCCCGGCCACGATGAGCTCGCATGTCCACTGACCGACCGGGCCCCTCGCCAGGCGGATCGGCCGCTCCCGCGGATGCCCCCCCGGGTGCGGGCACCCCGGCGGCGCCCGGGCCCGGCGGCGGTGTGACCCGGAACGTGGGCAAGGTGAGTGCGGCCACGTTCCTGTCGCGTGTGCTCGGTCTCGTGCGCGACCAGGTGTTCGCGGGCCTGTTCGGCGCCGGCACGGCCGCCGACGCGTTCAACATGGCGTTCCGGGTGCCAAATCTGCTGCGCGACCTGTTCGCCGAAGGGGCGATGAGCGCGTCGTTCGTGCCCACGTTCACGCAGTGGCGCGAGCAGCACGGCGAGGAGGCGGCCTGGCAACTCGGACGCCAGCTCATGGCGACGCTGCTCGCGGTGCTGCTGGCGATCTGTGCGCTCGGCTGGATCTTCGCGCCACAGCTCGTGCACGCGCTTGCCGGCGGATTCGCGGCGGTGCCCGGCAAGCTCGAGCTCACCGTGACCCTCACGCGCATCATGCTGCTGTTCCTGCCCGCCGTGGCGCTGGCCGCCGCGGCCATGGGCATGCTCAACGCGCGTGGCGTGTTCTTCCTGCCCGCGGTCGCACCCGCGCTCCTGAACGTCGGCATGATCGTGTTCGGCCTGGCGCTCATCCCGGTGTGCCGTACGATCGGCTGGCCGGTGATCACCGCGATGGCGTTCGGTGTCGTACTGGGCGGCGTGCTGCAGTTCGCCTGCCAGCTGCCGGCACTCGCGAAGCTCGGCTTCCGGTTCCGGCTCGAGCGGCCCACGTGGCATCCCGGCGTGCGCCGCGTGGCCACGCTCATGCTGCCCGCCACGATCGGGCTCGCCGCCACGCAGCTCAACATCTTCGTGAGTCAGGCCATCGCCGCGGGTTTTCGCGAAGGCAGTGTGTCGTGGCTGCAATACGCGTTCCGGCTCATGCAGCTGCCGATCGGCCTGTTCGGTGTGGCCGTGGCCACCGTGAGCCTGCCCGCGCTGTCGCGCGCCGCAGTGCGCAAGGACCTGCCGGCGGTACGCTCGACACTGTCCGAGTCGGTCCGGCTCGTGTTGCTGTTGACCGTGCCCTCGGCGTTGTTCCTCGCGGTCATGGCGCAGCCCATCCTGGCGCTGTTGTTCCAGCACGGTCGCTTCCATGCCGGCGACACCGTGGCCACCGCGGACGCGCTGGTCATGTACTGCATCGGCCTGCCGGCGTTCGCGGCCGTGGGCATCTTCACGCGTGCGTTCTACGCGCTGGGCGACACGCGCACACCGGTGCGCTCGACGTTCGTGGCCGTGGGCGTGAACCTCGGGCTCAACCTGCTGTTCGTGGGCCCACTCGCGGGGCTGGGCCTGGCGCATCGCGGGCTGGCACTGGCCACCTCGGCCACCGCGATCATGAACCTGGCACAGTTGTCGTGGCGCTTGCGCCAGCACCTGGGCGGCATCGACGCGCGCCGCATGGCGCGTTCGCTGCTGCGCATCCTGGCCGCCAGCGCACTCACCGCGGCAGCACTCGCCGCCGGGCTCACCGCACTCGGCGACATCACCACGCACGGGCTGCTCGTGCGTCTGGGTGTGGTGGCGGGTGGGGGCGTGGTGTCGCTCGCCGTGCTGTTCGGCGCGCTGCGCTTGTTCCGGGTCGAGGAGCTCGCGATGGTGGACGAACTGGTGCGCTCGGTGCGCGGGCGGCTCGGCGGGCGTTAGCCGGGACCCGTCAGGAGCCGGCGGCCGGCGAAGCCCGTCTGCCCGTCCTCCGCCGCGTCGCACGCCCCGGTCGCGCCTTGCGACGGACGGACATCCGGACTTCCCGGCTCAACGTTCAGGAATCGTCCCGGCGCGCCGGTGCTCCGATCGGCCCACCATGGCCGCGCCACAGGCTCGGGAACACCTTGAACGCACGCAGCCGGCCCGGGCGCCACAGCACCGAGACCAGTTCGAGCGCGAGCCACGCGCCGTACGCCCAGCACATGATGTGGCGCGAGCCGGGGACCACGAACTGCACGCCCCAGAACAGCAGCAGCCCCAGCGCTTCGTAAGCCTGGAAGTTGAAGTTGGCCAGCAGCACCACGCCGAGCGCGCCCTGCAGCACGGTGAGCAGTACCTCGGTGGAGTGCTCGCCGAGCGGCACGTGCGCGGGGTGGCCGAGCGACCACGAGTAGACGATCGGGATCATGGCCGCGAGCACGGTCCACTGGTTGATGTTGCTGGACGCCATGTTCATGAGCGCCATGCCGGCCTTGCCGCGGCTGCGCGCCCAGTAGGACGTGGTCACGAACTCGGGGAACTCCGACAGGAACGGCGCCACCCACTGCACGAACACGAACTGCGACACGCCCGCCACCGTGGCCAGGCCGATCATGCTCTGCAGGAACGGGTGCGCGGTGAAGTACAGCATGAGCCCGCCGACCACGAACAGCGCCACCACACTGGTCGCCCGCCACGGCGACGGCAGCCCGAGCACCGTGCGCGGGACGAGGCCCGCGTCCTCGACCTCTTCGTGTTCCTTGGGCGGGATGCGTTGCAGCACCACCAGGTAGGTGGCGTACATGACCAGCAGCACGCCGGAGTCCCACAGGCCGAGCGTGCCCTTGGCGATGATGTAGACGAAGTACAGCAGCGCCGGCGTGAGCCCCACCACCTCCACGGCGTGCTCGGGGTCGAGTTCGATGCCCTTCCAGAACCCGTGCTCGCCGCGCGCACGGCGCGCCAGCGCGTACACCACCCAGATCATCGGCCAGCCGAGACCGGTGAGCAGCCGCAGGGCTCCGGTGAAGTTGGCGGTCATGAGCGGCACGTCCTGGTGCCACGCGATCACCGCTTCGACCGCGAACTCGGGCAGCACCTGGATCCACGCCAGGAGCGCGAGCGCCAGGCCCTGCGAGATGTAGAACTGCGCGCACTCCGCGCCCCACGCCACGACGAACGACGACAGCAGGATGGTGGGGAAGGTCCAGAGCGCCGACTTGGCGGCGCGGGCCAGCTCCTCGGGCGTCAACGGCGATCCGGTCATGAGTCCCTTCAGGTTCCGGTGGCGCTTGCTCGCATGGGATGAGCGCCGATAGTGTCCCGCTCGCCATGACAGCGTCAAGACCGCGCCCGCCTGCCGGGCGCCCGAACCGTGATCCGCGTGCCCGCGCGCGCCGCGCGACGGCACCGCGCGAACCCGCGCGGCGTCGTGCGCGCGAGCGTGTGCCCGCTGACTCCGGCGTCACGCCGGCGTTGTGCCGCTTCGCCGCCGCCATGGCACGCGGGCGCGACGACGCGGCGAGTGCCGCGTTGCAAGAGGCGCGTGCCGCCGGTGCCCCGCGCCGTGCGGCCGAGGAGTGCGCGCTCATGCTCATGCTCTACGCCGGCTATCCCGGCGCACTCGAGGGCCTGCGCGTGCTCAACGCCGCGTGGCCGGGACGCGCGCGGCGCACCCGCGAGGGCACGCCGCAGCAGTGGCACGCGCGCGGCGCCGCCCTGTGCCGGCGTGTCTACGGGCCGGCCTACGACAGGCTGCTGCCCGCGGTGCGCACGCTGCACCCCGATCTCGCGGTGTGGATGGAAGAACAGGGCTATGGGCGCGTGCTCGCGCGTGGCGGTCTGGGGGTGGTGGCGCGCGAGCTGGTCACGGTGGCCGCGCTCGCGGCGCTGGGCTGGGAGCGCCAGCTCGTGAGCCACGTGCTCGGTGCCCGGCGCGTGGGGGCCAGCGACGAAGCGGTGCGTGGCGCGCTCGGCGCCGGTGCCGCGCAGGCCGATGCGCGCGGCCGGGGCATCGCGCGCCGCACGTGGGATCGCGTGGCGCGTGTGGAGCGGGTGGCGCGCTGATGCACGCCGAGCGACCGGGGCGCGGCCGGCGCGAGCCCACCTGAGCCGCTCGCGCCGCACCTGCATCCAAACGGAGCGCTTTTTGACCCCGGGCCTGAACCCACACTAGGATGCCTGATCGCATGTCCATGTCCTGCCTTGACTTCCGCCATCTGAACCGCCCGGGACGATGTCGGTGACGCCGCCGGTGCTCGCGCTCCGCGCCCGTGTCGCCGCCGCCGCCGATCGCGGGCCGCTCGGCGATGCCCTGTCGCTCGACCTGCTGACGGGTGGGCCCATCGCATGCGAGCGTGTGGCCACGCTCTGGTCCGACACCGACGCCTTGCGCGAGCTGGCGCACGCCAAACGCGCGCCGCTCGACCCGGTACTCGCGCGCGAGCTCACCGAATACCATCGCCGGCTCGGCGCCTCGGCGGCCTCGCTCGCCAATCTCGAGCGCCTCGCGCGCGGCGAGGGGGTGGCCAGCGTGGCCGGGCAGCAGCCCGCGCCGCTCGGCGGTCCGCTCTATTCACTGCACAAGACCGCCTGCACCGTGGGGCTCGCGCACGAGGTGGAACGCCGCACCGGCGTGCCCTGCGTGCCGTTGTTCTGGATGCATGGCGAGGACTCCGACTTCGCCGAGATCCGCGGCGTGTCGGTGGCCGACGAGCTGCTGCAGCTGCACGACTTCCAGTTGCCCGACGCGGCGCATCACGATGGCCAGATGGTGGGCGGTATCACCATCGAGCACGTGCGCGCGGTGGGGGCCGAGGCGATCGCGGCGTGGGCGGGCCTGCCCGGCCATGCGCACGTGCTGCAGCTGTGGGAACGCTCCGTGTCGCAGGCCCGCGACCTGGGTGAAGCGGTGAGTGCGTTGTGGCTCGCGTTGTTCGCTGAGCAGGGGTTGGTGGTGGTCGATCCGCGCCTGCCCGCGTTCCGCGCGGCGGCGCGTCCCATCATCGAGCGCTACCTCGCCAACGCCGACGCGCTGCATGCGGCCGCCCGTGGTGCAGGCGTGCGCATGGAGGCGCTCTCGGGCCGGCGTGCACTCCACGACGCGTCGCTCGAGTCGTTCGTGTTCGAGGTCGACGTCCAGGCCGGCCGGCGCCAGAAGGTCGCGGCCGCCGACGCGCGCGCGCGCAGCGCGGCGATCACGCTGTCACCGAGCGTGGCGTTGCGGCCCGCGGTGCAGGATGGCGTGTTCCCCACGGTCGCGATGGCGTGCGGTCCGGGCGAGATCGCCTACCTCATGCAGTTGCGCGAGGTGTTCGAGCTCGTGGGCGTACGAGCGGCCGCGCCCGTCGTGCGCTTCGGTGC
>JBEBGT010000262.1:0-5361 GCA_040081365.1 Candidatus Eiseniibacteriota bacterium
CCGCCGCGCCGCCGCCGCGCCTGCGCGCCCCGCGTGCGGGCTGGTTGTCGGACCGCATGCCGTTGCGCCCGGGCGACCTCGTGACCGTGGTGGTGGACGAACAGACCGCCGCCCGCGAACGCGTCTCGCGTGTCGCGGACGGCAACCGCAACTCCACGAACGCCATCAACGCCGCGCTCGGCAGCGGCGCACCCATGAACTACAACATCCGCAGTGGCATCCTCAGCAACTCGCGCGACGTGGGCGAGGCGGGCCGCTCGGGTGATCTCACGGCCGTGCTCACCGTCACCGTGCTGGGCGTGGAACCGACCGGCGCGCTGCGCATCAAGGGCGCGCGCAAGGTGACCGTGGATGGCCGGCCGCAGACGATCTCGCTCGAAGGACTGGTGCGAGCCGAGGACGTGGATGGCTCGAATCGCGTGCTGTCGAGCCGGATCGCCGACGCGGTCATCACCTACAAGGGCGGCACGATCGGCCCGCGCAAGGGGATCATGGGCAAGATCCTCGGGATGCTGTGGCCATGATGCGCACCTGGCCGGACCGACCCTGCACGGGCACACGCGACGCCGGACGGTTCATGGCCGTCGCACCGGCGATGGGGCGCTCCTTCGTGCGATCGCGAGCGAGTCGCTGGCTGCCGTGGGCCGCCGCCGCACTGGCGCTGGTGCTCGCCTCGCCCGCTGCCGCGGCGTTCACGCGCGTCGGCGAACTCACGCGCCACGCGGGCGATGTGCCGCGCCGCATTGTCGGCTACGGGCTCGTCACCGGGCTCGATGGCACGGGCGACCGCAGCCTGGGCCGCGCGTCCGCCGGCTCGCCCAGCGTGCGCTCGGTGGCGAACCTGCTGCGGCGGTTCCAGATCGAGGTGCCGGCCGAGCAGTTGCGTCTGCGCAATGTGGCGGCCGTGCTCGTGACCGCCGAGGTGTCGCCGTGGCTTCGCCAGGGCGGGCGCTTCGATGTCACCGTGTCCGCGCTCGGCGATGCGACGTCGCTGCGCGGCGGCACGCTGTGGATCACGCCGCTCGTCACCGATCCGGGCGAGCCACCCGTGGCCACCGCGCAGGGCTCGCTGTACGTGACCACCGACGGCGAAGGTGCCGGGGCGTCCTTGCGGCGCTCGAACTCGGGACGCGTGCTGGACGGTGGTGTGCTCGAGACCGAGACGATCGTGCCCGCGAGCGACCCGCGGCTGCTGTTGCGCGAGCCCGACCTGATCACCGCGCGCCGCCTCGCGGCCGCGATCGACACCGCGTTCGGCGCGGGCACGGCCACGCTCGAGGATGCCGGCGCGATCCTGCTCAAGGTGCCCGCCGGCACGTCGGCACCGCTGTGGCTGGCGGCGGTCGACACGGTGGACGTGCGTGCACCCGAGCCCGCACGCGTCATCATCGATGGGCGCGATGGCACCGTGGTGGCCGGCGGTGGGCTGCGCGTGGCGCCGGCGGTCGTGAGCCATGGCGGCGTCACGCTGGAGATCGGCGGCACCAGCACCACCACGAGCGAGGGTCTGGTGCACATGGCCGCCGACGCGTCGGTGCAGGACGTCGCCGCCGGGTTGCACGCCGCCGGCGCGCGTGGCCCCGAGATCGCGGCCGTGTTCGAGGCATTGCGCGCCGCGGGTGCGCTGCGCGCCGCGGTGGTGGTGCGATGAGTCCCGATGGCATTCACACCAGCCGCGCGGTGGCGGCGGACCCGCATGTGCAGTTGCGGAAGATGGCGCATGCCATGGAGGGCCTGTTCCTGAACCAGCTCTTCCAAGCCATGCGCGCCAGTGTGCCGACCGCGGGCGGCGAGGACGCCCCTGCGCAGGAGATGTTCACGTCGTTGTTCGACCAACAGATCGCCGCACTGTCCGCCGAGCAGCAGTCGCGCGGACTCGGCGAAGCGCTCTACCACCAACTGGCCCGCCGGCTCGATGCCGCGGGCAGCCCCCCCGAGCAGAAAGGTCTGTGACCATGGCCACCGAGATCACCACCGACGTGCGCCCGCTGCGTTCGCCTGCCTATGGCGGACTCGCGGAGGTCGTCACGCAGGAGACACGCGCCTTGGAGGAGTTCGCCGACGTGCTCGAACGCCAGCGGGGCGCGGTCTCGAACGGCGACCGGCGCGCGCTCGACGACTCGGTCGAGGATCTCGACCGCCTGCTGTTGCGGCTCGCGAAACTGCGCGAGCAGCGCCAGTCCATGGTCGACAGCCTGTCGGGTGAACGCGGCTGGTCGTTGACCCAGTTCGTGGACCAGCTCGGTGCGACCGTGCCGATGCCGCTGCGCCACGCCCAGCGCCAGTTGCGGCACGCCGCCGAGAACGCGGCGCGCGCCTCGCGCGTCAACAGTGTGGTGCTGCGGCGCGTGCTCGACTCGGAGCGAGCGTTCCTGCAGTCGCTGTTCACGGACGGGCCGGTGGTGGGTTACCCCGGTGCGTCGCCCGGACCGAGCTCCGGGTGGCTGCTCGATCGGCAGGGCTGACATGTCCCTCTCCAGCCTGCTCAGCATCGCACGCTCGGCCCTGCTCACGCACAAGCGCGCCATGGAAGTCACCGCGCACAACGTGGCCAACGCGCAGACGCCCGGCTACAGCCGGCAGCGGCTGCAGTTGCACGCCCAGGACCCCCTGCGCACGCCCGAGGGCCTCATCGGCCGCGGGGTGACCGCCGAGATCGTGTCGCGTTCGCGCGACCAGTTCTACGACGCCGCGTTCCGGCGCGAGAGCGGACTGTTCTCGCAGTCCTCCACGCTGCGCGACGGACTGCTGCAGATCGAGGATGCCATCGGCGAACCGTCCGACGTGGGGCTGTCGGCGTCGCTCGATCGTATGTTCCACGCTTTCTCGGATCTCGCGAACGATCCGTCGAGCCCCGCGAGCCGCGATCTTGTGGTGCGCGCGGGCGACCGGCTCGCCACGCAACTGAACCAGCTCGACATCCGGCTGGGCACGGCGTCGTCGGATGCGTACTCGCGATTGCAGGGGCAGACCCAGGAAGCCAACGAACTGCTGCGACGCATCGCGGACCTCAATCGCAACATCCTGGCATCGGGCGGGGTGGGCGCGGTCGACCTGCAGGATGCCCGCGACAGTGCGATCGACCAGCTGTCCCAGCTCATGACGGTGAACGTGGTGCCTCACGACGACGGCACGGTGTCGCTCGTGGGCGAGGGCACGAACCTGGTGGACCGCGTCACGCCCACGGTGCTGAGCATCACGGGTTCGGGCAGCAACGTCGCGCTGGTGGACTCGGCCGGGACGATGCTGGGCTCGGTGGGCGGCAGCATGGGCGGGGCGCTCGACCTGATCGACCGCAAGATCCCCACGATCAAGGCGCAGCTCGACCTGCTCGCGGGCTCGTTGGTGACCGAGATCAACGCGGTGCACCGCGCCGGGTTCACGTCGACAGGTGCCACGAACACCGACTTCTTCGATCCCACGCGTCTCACGGCGGGCTCGATCAAGGTCACGGACGCCATCCTCAACTCGAGCGCAGCGGTGGCGGCGAGTGGCTCCGGGCTCGCGGGGGATGGTGCGGTGGCGCTGCAGTTGGCGCAGCTCGGCAGTTCGGCGGTGGGCACGCTGGCGGGCCGCACGTTCCGCGACTACTTCTCGGGGCTCGCGGCCGGCGTCGGCTTGTCGGTGCAGGGCGCGAGCGCGGACTCCGACGTGCAGCAGTCGCTCATGGACCAGGCCGACCAGCGCCGCACGGCGGTGAGCGGTGTGTCCGTGGACGAGGAGATGGTGAACCTCATGTCACAGCAGCAGGCCTACGGGGCGGCGGCCAAGATCATCACGATCGCGGACGACATGATGAAGTTGCTCCTCGACACGATCTGAGTCTGTTCCCGGGCGTTACTCCTTTGGCCCGTTCGTTCGTGCGTTCGTGCATCAGGTTCCGAGCGCGGACTGGCGGGTGCCATCACCTGCGGCTTCTCGCATGCGAGGGGCCTAGGCCCGGACGGACGCTACGCGGGGTTCGTGCGGCGTTGGATCGCGACGCCTCGGTACATGGGTTCCTGGGCGTGGCGGCGCAGGATGACCTCGAGCGCGGGAGCGGTGAGGACGGTGCCGCGCGACAGCAGCTTCATGCCGCTGTCGGTGTACAGGTCCTCGGCCAGCACCATGCCGGCCTGCAGCTCGGGAACGGGCAGGTAGACGCGAGCGGCGGTGGTCGCGGGCGAACCGGAGGATTCCAGCGCGCCACGCAGGTGCACCACCACCAGCGGGTCGTAGGTGGTGCCGGCGTGCTCGGCCATGCGCTCGAGCACCTGCGAGGCAGGCAGGCTGAGCGCGGCGCGCAAGTTCAAGTAATCGCCCGCGGCGCGCAGGATGCGCGAGCGCATGGGGATCTGGCCGCTCATCAGATGTCCGGGGTGACCCGTGCCATCCCAGTTCTCGTGCACACCCAGCAGCAGCTCCACGGCGTGAGCCAGCTCGGGGAAGGGCTCCAGCAACTGGGCCGTGGCCTGGGTCACGGACCACTCCCATGCCGGTTCGCCACTCTCGGGCTTGCCGGGCAGTGCCAGACGGCCCACCTCGCGCAGGCGTGCCGACAGGTCGAGCGCGGGCAGCATGTCCTCGGGGACGCCGAAGCGCTCGGCCACCTGCAGCGCCAGCTCGGCCACATGCGCGGCGCGTTCGGTCGAACCCGGATGACGGCGGTCGAGCATGCCCAGCAACAGTGCCGTGAGCCGTTGCACGCTGGCCGACGTGGCCTCGCGCAGCCGCCCCACCTCGCGCCCGATGTCATGCGCCTCGCGTCTCGCACGACCCAGCAACAGCGACATGCGCAGCCGATCGCGGCCGGTCTCGTCGGGGGGCGTGGTGACCAGTACGTCGAACACCTCGCTGTCGCTCGGCGCGGCCCCGAGCACGCCCACCAGCGCGCAGGCGTGGCGTTCGCGCAGCAGTGCACGCTCGAGCACGCCGCCGACGCCCGCCGCCGGCAGCACCACCACGTCCGGGCGCTCGTGTTCGATCGCCGCGGGCAGGCTCTCGCCGGGCCCCACCGCGATGATGCGCCCGCCCAGTTGTTCGAGCGCCAGTCGCACCGGAGCCGTGGCCTCGCGTGCGCCACTCACCAGTACGGTGCCGCGCGCGATCATCGCGGACCTCCCGGCAGTACGGCGGGCAGCGGCACCCCCGCACTGTCGGCCGGCGTGCCGGTCGGCAGGTCGCCGGCCGCGGCGGCGCGAGCCGCCTCGACCTGCGTGGGCATGAGCACGGTGATCGCGACCCGGCGGTTGCGCGGCGAGAACGGGTCCTCGGGCACTCGCAGCTCGCGGTCCGCGAGCCCACGTTGTTCCTGAAGAACCTGCAGGCGGAGCCGGGCGTCCTGACCCGCCGCCAGCCCACCGAGGCCGAGATGTCCGACGT
>JBEBGT010000263.1:0-5337 GCA_040081365.1 Candidatus Eiseniibacteriota bacterium
ACGAGCCGGCCGCGCCGCCGCCGGCCGGCCGTACGGCGATCATGTTCGCCGCGGCCGCAGCGCTGTTCTATGTGATCGGTGCGGGTGCGCCGAGCGCGTTCCTGTCGCACTTCACGGTGTTCGTGCTGGCGTGCTTCGTGGGCTACATGGTGGTGTGGAACGTCACCGCGTCGCTGCACACGCCGCTCATGAGCGTCACCAACGCCATCTCGAGCATCATCGCGCTGGGCGCGCTGGTGCAGATCGCCCCGCCATTGGGGGGCGATGCCGCGGGCATGGCGCGACCCACCGGCTGGATCCTCGGGCTCGCCGTGGCGAGCATCGTGATGGTCACCATCAACATGTTCGGCGGCTTCGCGGTGACGCGGCGCATGCTCGACATGTTCCGGAAATAGGGGGGAGGACGCCATGTTCCTGAGTCCGAGCCTCGCGACGGTGGCCTACATCGGTGCCACGATCCTGTTCATCATGAGCCTGGGCGGGCTCTCGCATCCCGTGACGTCCCGCCGCGGCAACGCCTACGGCATGATCGGCATGGCGCTCGCCGTGCTGGCCACCGTGTTCGGCCCGCGCGTCACGCCGGCCGGCTACGCGTGGATCATCGGTGCGATCGCCGTGGGCGCCACGATCGGCCTGTACGCGGCGCGCGTCGTGAAGATGACGCAGATGCCCGAGCTGGTGGCCCTCATGCACAGCCTGGTGGGTTTGGCGGCCGTGTTCGTGGGCTTCGCCAACTACATCGACCCCGCGGCCGGTGCCGCGTTCGAGGGCGCCGAGCGCAGCATCCACCACATCGAGATCTACCTCGGCATCCTGATCGGCGCCGTGACGTTCTCGGGTTCGCTCGTGGCGTTCGGCAAACTGGCGGGCAAGATCAGCGGCAAGCCGGTGATCCTGCCGGGCCGGCACGCGTTCAACCTGCTGCTGCTGGGCGTGGTCATCTGGTACGGCATCCAGTTCGTGGGTGCGCACGACATCGCCCAGGGCATGCTGCCGCTGTACATCATGACCGGCGTCGCGCTGTTGTTCGGCGTGCACATGGTCATGGCCATCGGCGGCGCCGACATGCCGGTGGTGGTGTCGATGCTCAACAGCTATTCGGGCTGGGCGGCGGCGGCCACGGGCTTCATGCTGTCGAACGACCTGCTCATCGTGACCGGTGCGCTCGTGGGCTCGAGCGGTGCGATCCTGTCGTACATCATGTGCCGGGCCATGAACCGCCAGTTCTTCTCGGTCATCGCCGGCGGGTTCGGCACCGACGGTGGCGCGGCCCCGGCGGCGGGTGCGGTCCCCGCGGGCGAGGTCACGGCGATCAGCGCCACCGACACCGCCGAGCTGCTGCGCGAGGCCAAGAGCGTGATCATCGTGCCCGGCTACGGCATGGCCGTGGCGCAGGCGCAGCACACGGTGTACGAGATCACCAAGCTCCTGCGCGAGCGGGGTGTGAACGTGCGCTTCGGCATCCACCCGGTGGCCGGCCGCATGCCGGGCCACATGAACGTGCTGCTGGCCGAGGCCAAGGTGCCCTACGACATCGTGCTCGAGATGGACGAGCTGAATGCCGACTTCCCGGCCACCGATGTGGTCATGGTGATCGGGGCCAACGACATCGTGAACCCGGGTGCCCAGGACGACCCCTCGAGCCCCATCGCCGGCATGCCGGTGCTCGAAGTGTGGAAGGCCAAGACGAGCATCGTCATGAAGCGCAGCATGGCCTCGGGCTATGCCGGGGTCGACAACCCGTTGTTCTATAAAGACAACAACCGCATGCTGTTCGGCGACGCCAAGAAGATGCTGGATGAGGTGTTGGTGGCGCTCAAGTCCTGAGGCCGGCCCGCAGCTGCTGAGCCCAGGCCCCTGGGGCGTGCGCCCCGGGGGCCTCGGCACTTCCGGCACCCCGTTCCGGGGGGACTCCCATTCGGTCGCCACGTTTTCCAGTGGGGATAACGCCTTCTCGACTGGTATCCTCATACCCAGTCGGAGCAGTGGCCCCCCAGCGCTGCTCGGTCATGTCCGAGGGTCCCCGCCATGCTCCGTCCCGCCTTGCTTCGGAACGGCTTCGCGCTGTCGGTTGTTGTCACATGTTTCGCCGCCGTCGCGACCGCCGCTGCCCCGCTGACCAACGTTCGCGCCAATGATCTGGCGTTCAAGTCCAGCGAGACGCTCACCGACGTCCGCCCAGCGGTGGCGATGGATGGGCTGCAGGTCGTGAGCGTGTGGAACCGCGGCTCGACCTACTCGGCGTACGCGTGGTCCAACGACGGCGGGCGCACGTACAGCGACGGCCGCGAGCTCCATGTCGCGAACCTCCGCAACACGGGGGATCCCGCCGTGACGACGGACCATGCCGGGAACTTCTACACGGCCTCGGCCGACGGCGACCTGACCGACTACGAGAACCCGCGGTACTCGGTCCATGTGCGCCGGGGGAGCTTCAACGCCGGTTCGTTCGCGTGGGACTCGCCAGTGCGCGCGATCGATGCTCCCTCCGGTTGGGTTTTCAGCCAGTGCGCCCTGGCGGCCGATCCGTCTGACGGCACGCTCTACCTTGCGGCGGTCTACACACCAGTGCTCTTTGCCACGAGCACGAGCACGGCCATCTGGTTCACCCGCTCCACGGACCATGGCGCCACATGGGCCGCGGGGACGTTGCTCGGCCTCGCGGGGTCGCCCGCCGGGGTGTCCGCGCCTCGGATCGCGGTGGGGCCCGATGGCGAGGTGGTGGTCCTCTACGCGCAGAGGAACGAGATCGGTACGTCCTATGGCGTCGTCCGCCGGTCGGTCGACCGGGGCACGCAGTTCGCCGCGGCAGTGAACGTGCCGGCCAACTACCTCGCGATCCCGTTCCTCGGCAGCGGCCCGCCCGGGTCCAACCAGGGGTACGCTCAGTTCAATCCGAGCCTGGCCATCGACTGCAGCTCGGGACCGAACCGCGGTCGCATCTACGTGGCATGGGAGGGGAGCGTCGACACTCGTCAGGATGCGCTCGGCAATCTGGCGAACGCGATCGAGGTGGAGCCGGACAACTCCGTCGAAGCACCCATGCTCCTCCGCGTGGGAAGCACCCTCACGGCCGCGCTGTCGAGCACCGCAGACCTGGACTGGTATCAGTTCTCGGGGAACGCGGGCCAGACCGTCGTGGCCGATCTGCAGCCCGTGCCCGGGGGTGCGCGGGGCGTGGCCACGCTGGCGCTCTACGGTGGACGCGGCGCGGCTGCGGACCAACTTGCCTACTCGACCCAGGGCAATGAGGCGCGCGGCCGTGTGGTGTTCACGCTGCCGACGACGGGGACCTACTGGTTGCGAGTGGCCGGCAGTCCGTATTCCGCTTCCCCGGTCGACTATGTGCTCCGGACCGGCTGGCACACCCCGGTCGCGAGCGATGTCGCACGGGACTCGCGCGATATCGCACTCATGTGGTCGGATGACGGCACGACGTGGAGTTCACGGCCAGTCATCGTCAACAGTGATCCCGGGCACTTCGACAACGCCATGCCTGAAGTCGCGGTGGACGCGGCCGGGCAGGTGCATGTCATCTGGTACGACCACCGCGACGACGTGGCACAAGGACGCCGCGCCACGGTGTACCACGCCTTCTCGAGCGATGGCGGCGCCACTTTCGGCAATGACGAGAGGATCGACAGTGGGCCAGGCACGTTGTTCGCTCTGTTGCCGACCCGAGTGGTGTCGCACAACATGGGAAGTCGGATCGGCCTGACGAGCGACGGCTGCCGGCTCATGGCGGCGTTCACGGACGGTCGCACTGGTCGCGCCGACGTCTGGACGCAGGTGCTCTATGGCGGGCCGGCCTCGGCTTCCGCGACCCAGTTGGGACAGTCGGCCGACACCACGGGCACCGGCTCACCGGTGACGTTCGTGGCCCAGGTCTCGCCAGCGGACGCCGGCGCGTTGGTCCAGTTCCTCGATGGCGGTGTGCCTGTTGGCCCGTCCGTGCCCGTGAACCCGGCGACCGGACAGGCCCGCTGGGTGGTGCAGGATCTCGCCGTGGGTTCGCACCGGATCGGTGCGCGGTTCGACGGCAACGGTTGCTTCACCGCCAGCGTCGCCACCGACGTCGAGCACGTGGTGAGTCCCACGAACACCTACTTCGCCATGGCGGTGCAGGTGGTGGGCAGCGGCACAGTGACGCGCGAACCCGAACTCGACCTGCACCCGCGTGGCACGACCGTGCGCCTGACCGCGACGCCAGCGCCGGGCTGGCGCTTCGCCGGCTGGAGCGGTGACGTCTCCGACACGCTCACGAACCAGTCGTTCGTGATGGAAGCCGATCACTCGGTGGTGGCCACGTTCGAACTCCTGCCGCGACTCGTGTACCGCTGGACCCCGGGGGGGCTCAACACCCGCCTCTCGCAATCGGGCAACTGGACGCCGGCCCGCACAGCGCCCCAGGCCACGGACGTGCTGTTGTTCGACAACGACCAGGTCAACACGGTCACGCTCGACGGCGCCGCGGACGTGGGTCGCGTCGTGGTGCGCGGGAGCACGCAGGCCAAGTTCGAAGCGGTGCTCGCGAGCGAGCTCACGATCGGGGGCGGGGAATCCCCGCAACTCCTCGTAGAGCCCGGGGCCCGGCTCACGCTCTCGGGCGGCCCGGCCGTGACGCTCGCGCTGGCCCCGGGTACGAGCGGCGAGATCGCCGGTCAAGTGGATGTGAGCGGGGGGGCACACCGGCTGCTGGCTGCGAGCCCCAACGCGCTGCGTTTCCTGGGCGGCGCGATCGTCAGCACCGGTGCGGGATTCACCGGCAACCTGTTCGGCACCGGCGTGGAGCCGGGGGCGCTCGAGTCGGTCGAGTTCCTGGCCGGTTCGACCTACGTGCAGGGCTCCGGTGGCCATCCGTTCGGGGCCAATGCGCCCACGAGTGCCGTCACGTTCCGGCCCGGCAGCCGCTACCGCCTGCAGAGTCCCACCGGAGCGTCGGTGGCCGGTCGCGTCTACGCAGACTTCGAGCACGACATCGGGGCGACCACGGTGGTGGGCGGATTGAACGCCGTGAGCTGTGACAGCCTCATCGTGACGCGCGGCACGCTGCGCTTGGCGCAGGGCGCGCCCACGCGCGTGCGCGGGGATGTGCGCGTGAACGCCGGTGCGGCGCTCGAGCTTGCTCCCGCCACGGGCACCTCGACGCTGTCGTTCGAAGGCACGGCGCCCCAGCACTTCCGGTTCGACGGCGCGTTCAGCATGTCGCCCGCGGCGCGCTGGCGCCTCGCCAACCCGGCTGGGCTGGCGTTGCTGGCGGACTGGACGCTGGAGCGCGACCTGGAGTTCGCGGGCGGGCGGCTGGACACCGGCCCCTACCGGCTCGTGGTACCCGAT
>JBEBGT010000264.1:0-5333 GCA_040081365.1 Candidatus Eiseniibacteriota bacterium
CCGCCCCCGCCGGCGTTGGCACGCACACGCTGGCCGGCACGCGCGCGGCCGTCCGCACGGTGATCCGCTACCGCAACGGCGTGTTGAACGGCAAGGGCGCCAGCCTGCTGGACGGCTACATGGAGGACCTGGCCACCGATCGCATCTATCGGTTGATGATCAGCCAGCGCCTGCGCCACGCCGACAGCCTGCGTCTGTTGGACGCCAACGGCAGCCCCGTGAGGCACGACGACGCGCTGCTCACGAAGATGTTCGACGAAGCACTCAGCATGCTGGTGAGCGAACTCACGCTGGGCCGCGACGCCGGCGATGAAGCGTCGCTGGTGGAAGCGAGCAAGTTGAGCAGGATGCTGATCGAGAGCGGGAAGTTCGATCCGGTCTAGCCCCGGTGCTACACACCGGCGCCAAGCGCCGGAGAGCTTTGGCCTTTCACACGCGAACGCATGACGTGCACTCGCAAAGGACACGGACCCATGAGCCACCCGAGATCCGCCGCCGAACTGAAGGCCAGCTGGGACGACGACGCGCGCTGGCAGGGCATCACGCGCCGCTACACCGCCGCCGACGTGGTGCGCGTGCGCGGCACGGTGCACGTGGAGCACTCGCTGGCGCGCCTGGGTGCCGAACGGCTGTGGTCGCTGCTGCAGGGCACGGAGCCCGTGCGGGCACTGGGCGCGCTCACGGGCAATCAGGCCGTGGAGCAGGTGCAGGCGGGCTTGCAGGCCATCTATCTGTCGGGCTGGCAGGTGGCGGCCGACGCCAACACGGCGGGCCACATGTACCCCGACCAGAGCCTCTACCCCGCCGACTCGGTGCCGTACGTGGTGCGCCGCATCAACAACGCGCTCATGCGCGCCGACCAGATCTCTCATCTGGAGGGCCGCACCACCGTGCACTGGCTGGCGCCCATCGTGGCCGATGCCGAGGCCGGCTTCGGCGGCGACCTGAACGCCTACGAGCTCATGAAGGGCATGATCGAGGCCGGTGCGGCCGGCGTGCACTTCGAGGACCAGTTGGCGAGCGCCAAGAAGTGCGGCCACCTGGGCGGCAAGGTCCTGGTGCCGACGCGCGAGTTCATCCAGAAGCTGATCGCCGCGCGCCTGGCCGCCGACGTGTTGGACGTGCCCACGCTGCTGGTGGCCCGCACCGATGCGCATTCGGCGAACCTGCTCACCAGCGACATCGACCCGCGCGACCGCGCGTGGATCACCGGCGAGCGCACGGCCGAGGGCTTCTATCGCATCAAGAACGGCCTCGACATGGCGATCGACCGCGGACTGGCGTACGCGCCCTACGCCGACCTGGTGTGGTGCGAGACGAGCACGCCCGACCTGGACGAGGCGCGCATGTTCGCCGAGGGCATTCGCTCGCGCTTCCCCGGCAAGAAGCTGGCGTACAACTGTTCGCCGAGCTTCAACTGGTCGAAGAAGCTGGACGCGGCCACCATCGCCAAGTTCCAGCGCGAGCTGGGGGCCATGGGCTACGCGTTCCAGTTCGTGACCCTGGCCGGGTTCCATGCGCTCAACTTGAGCATGTTCGAGCTGGCGAGCGGTTACCGCGATGCCGGCATGACCGCATATTCGAAGCTGCAGGACCGCGAGTTCGAGCTGGCCGCGAGCGACGGCTATGCCGCCGTGAAGCACCAGAGCTTCGTGGGTACCGGCTGGTTCGACGCGCTGCAGGAAGTCATCTCGGGCGGCGAGTCGTCGACGCGCGCCCTGGGCGAGAGCACGGAGAAGCAGCAGTTCTAGCTTTTCGAGCCCTGAAACACAGCGCCCCCGTCGCAGGAGCTGCGACGGGGGCGTTCGTGTCTCACCCGTTGCGTTCTTGGCTATCGCGCGATCGTCAGCCGGGTGACCGCGACGCCCGCGGCCGTCTGGAGCCGCGCCACGTAGAGCCCGCCGCGCAGTGCCAAGCCGGCGTCGTCGCGGCCGTCGAACGGCAGCCGGTGTTCGCCCGCGGCGCGCGACTCGTCGAGCAGCGTACGCACGCGCCGGCCGGTGACGTCGAACAGTTCCAGCTTGGCGCTCCCCGGCGCCGGCAGCTTGAACGTGAACACGCTTCTGCGCGCGGCCGGGTTGGCGCGGCACTCAGCGCCAGACCGCTCGCGGCGCGCGGGCCCGGTGCACCGGCGATGCCGGGGCGCACGTAGTCCCAGATGCCACGGCCATAGGTGGCGAAGCGCATGGCGCCCATGGCGGGCACGGACTCCACGCTCCAGTAGTCCGTGACCGGCGCGCAGCACGTGGTGAGCAGCAGGTTGTCCCACGTGAGCCCACCCCAGCGATAGGGCCCGGCCTGTGTGGCCACGTACGGCGTCTCGTCGGCATCGAGCGCGATGGAGAACGCCAGCGTGCTGGGCAGGCCGGCACCCATGGAGACCCAGTTGGCGCCGCCGTTGGTGGTTTTGTACACGGCCGGCCCGGAATAGCCCGCGCCACACACCCACGCCACCAGCGGATCACTGGGCGACACCACGAGCCCGGAGCCCGCGAAGTAGTGCGACTGCGGCACGGGGATGCCCGACTCGGTGAACGTCGCGCCCGCATTGGTGGAGTACCACATGCGGCCGTTGTACGTGGCCACATACCAGCGGTTGGGGTCGCCCGGCGCCGTGGCGATCGCGCCCACCACGTCGCCATCGCCGTGGTCGAAGTCCTGCGCGAACGCGGTCCACGTGTAGTTGTTGGCGGCGTTGCGATGCGCGCGCCACAGTTGCCGCGCGCCCACGAGCACGGAGTTGGGGTCGGTGGGATCGGCACCCGTGGCGGGCAGGAACCGGAAGCCGGGGGCCGCGGCTGGGAAGTCGGTGATCTCGAGCGCTGGCGCCGACGCCGGCCCGGTCTGCACCAGCACGAACGCGGGATACACCGAGTACACCATGCGCGAGCGGTCCGGCCACGAACTCACCAGGTGCGCGTAGTCGCCGCTGATGACCTGCGTGAAGTCCACGCTCGTCGTTGGTGCGGGTGTCGACATCTGGTAGCCCTGATCCTGCGAGCCCGCGAACACCTGCATGGGATCCGTGTTCGAGGTGAGCGTGCCGTAGTACTGCGCGTTCTTGAAACCCACGCGCGTGATGTTGTCGGGCGTTACGCCGGCTGCTGTCGTGAGAAACGTGCCGCCATCGGTATGGATGTAGATGCGCTCGGTGGGCACGCCCGCAACGTCACGCATGACGCTGGTGAGGCCCATGATGTCGGCATGCAGCTTGTGCTGCGGGTCGCCGTAGTACTGGTCCCACGTGTTCAGGCGCACGAACAACTGACCGGCATTGAGGCTCCGGAAGCAATCGACGCCGCCCACGAACACCAGGTTGGAGTTGGTGATGCTGGCGTGCAGCGTGCCGTAGTAGTCGGCCAGCGTGCCGCGGTTGACCCAGTTCACGCCGCCGTTCACCGACACGTACAGGGTCCACAGGTTGGCGTTGCGCAGCGTGCAATAGAACGTGGGCGCGCCCGCTTCGGAGCCCGCGAGCCGCGCGGCGTCGCCGCTGGCCGGTAGCGTGCCCACCACCGTGAACGTGCTGCCGTGGTCGATCGACTTGAGCAACTGGTTGCCGGCCGCCAGGTACAACGGCCCCGTTCCCGTGCGGCTGATCCAGATGTCGGCACGCGTGGCCAGCGGCACGGTGTAGACGCGCGCGAAGCTGGCGCCGCCGTTGCTGGAGCGCAACAGATGCCAGTTGTGGTCCCACGCCACGCCGGTCCAGATCCAGCCCTCGACCATGGCGTACACGAAGCTGGTGTTGTCGGCCTCGCGCACCAGCCGCGCCACGTTCCAGATGGCCTCGGGCAGCCCCGTGGGCACCGACCACGTGGCCCCGCCATCGGGCGACACGTATAGCCGCGAATTGCTGGCCACCACCAACCGCGGCGGCGGCCCACCGAGCGTGACCACGTGCTCGACGCCATAGCCCACGTTGTCCATGAGCGGCGTCCAGCTGGTGCCACCGGCTTCGAGCCCGCGGAAGAGCCCACCGTTCGCGCTTCCTACGTACAACTGATCGTCGCTGCCGATCGCACAGTCGAACGTGCGGCCGGTCACGTTCTGCGCGCCACGCTCGATCCACTCGCCCACCGCGGGCGCGATCTGCGCGCGCGCCTGGCGCATGAACATCGTCTCGAGCCGATTGGCGGACTCGACCTCGCGCCAGTTGGTGCCCGGTGCGGCGCGGTGGATCTGCTCGATCCAATCGGCACGGCGCGCGTTCAGGCCGGCTTCGTCGTGGCCCGGCGCGACCTGCGTGGGTCCGGCCTGCGAACGTGCGAGCTGGGTCGTGGCGAGGGTCACAGCGACGCAGAGAACCAGACACCGTCGGAGGCGTGCGAACATAGCCGATGGCCTCGTTTTCGTATTGCGGCAGCCCGGGACAAGCAGCTGCCTGAATGGTGCCCGGTCGGGGGCTGCGGCTTGCGCGGGCGTCAGTGACTACGAGCGTGCGCGAAGGCTAACACACGGCCCGGCGGGCTCGTCTATGCTGAATGTATGCCCTACTCACGAAAGCTCGCGGCTCTGTTCCTGGTCCTGATGGCGCACGCCTCGCCCGCGTTGGCCCAGACCTTTGCCCGCCACGACGGCATCAAGCTGGAAGTCGCCGCGGACGGCTTCGACCATCCCGTGTTCCTGTGCGGTGCGCCCGGCGACACGCGGCTGTTCGTGGTGGAACAGCCCGGCCGCATCCGGTGGATCGAAAAAGGCAAGCCCTCGGCCGCACTGTTCGCCGATCTCACGTCGGAAGTGCGCTACGGCGGCGAGCGCGGGCTCTTGGGGCTGGCGTTCCACCCCGACTACGTGCGCAACGGCTGGGTGTTCGTGAATTTCACGGACAAGAGCGGCGATACCCAGGTGATGCGCTACACCGTGAAGCGCGACCGCAGCGCGCTGGATCTGGGGTCGGCGTTGCGCGTGCTCACGGTGAAGCAGCCGTTCGCCAACCACAACGGCGGGCACATCGCGTTCGGGCCCGACGGCATGCTATACATCGGCATGGGCGACGGCGGCGCGGGCGGCGACCCGCTGGGCAACGGCCAGAACCGCCACGCGCTGCTGGGCAAGATGCTGCGGATCGACGTGACGCATGGCACGCCGTACACGATCCCCGCCGGGAACCCGTTCAAGTCCAAGCCCCGCGATGGCGCGCCCGAGATCTGGTCGATGGGCATGCGAAACCCGTGGCGCTGGTCGTTTGATTTTGCAGCCAAGCGCCTGATCATCGCCGACGTCGGCCAGAACAAGTTCGAAGAAGTGAACGTCGTCGACGCCGCCACGCCCGGCCTGAACTACGGCTGGAACGTGCGCGAGGCGCTGCACGGATTCGGCCTACCCCGCCC
>JBEBGT010000265.1:0-5329 GCA_040081365.1 Candidatus Eiseniibacteriota bacterium
AGGCCTGCGGCGGAGAGGGCGGCGACGTAGCTCGGGAAGTCGGTGATAGCTACGCCTCTCATCAACTCCACGGCCTTCTGCTCGTTCGGGGTCATGATGCCTCCTGGTTGATCGTGAGTGGAAGTCTTGGGCGGGCACCGCGTCCCCACGCGGCCGGTACCTCGGGGCCCTCTTTCCAAAGGTCCGTTGCCCGCCCTAATGCGTTCGCATCAGAACGGCAGGTCGTCGCCCGTCGCCTGCCAGTCCGCCGCCGCTCCCGCGACCGCAGCCGGCGCGCCGCCGCCCGCCGCTTCGTCCTGTCCTCCATTCATGGACAGGAACACGACCGACTGCGCCATGATCTCGGTGGTGTAGCGCTTCTCGCCGTTCTTCTCCCACTCGCGCGTCTGCAGCTTGCCCTCAACATAGACCTTGCTGCCCTTGGCCAGGTACTTGGCACACGCCTCGGCCTGCGCCTTCCACGCCGTGACGCGGTGCCACTCGGTCCGGTTGTTCGTCTCGCCCTCTTTCGTGGTCCACTTCTCCGAGGTGGCGACCGAGAAGTTGCACACCGCCACGCCCGACTGCGTGAACTTCAGCTCGGGGTCTTTCCCGAGATTGCCGACGATGATGACCTTGTTGACGCTGCTCATGATGTGTCCCTCGCTTGAAGGTGGGTGGGCTACAGCCCCGCGATGACGTTCGGGATGAGTCGGGTGGCGGCCTCGATCAACTGCGCGTCGTTGAGCGTGTCGATGGGCTCGGTGCGCGTGGCGATGTGGGCCGTGGTCGCGTCGTAGTTCCTGAGCGCCGTCCGCACACGCGCGCGCGTCACGTCATCGAGCGTGCGCACCACCGAAACCGAAGCGCCGTCCGTGGCAGCAACGGGGCCTGACTGCCCCGGGGCGCGCCCTTCCGTGGGCGCCTCCGTGTCTCGGTGAATCGACAGCGCCGGAGCGCCGGGTGCGGGTCCGCCCGACAGCTCCAGCAACTGCGCGTGTGCGACGTCCAGCCGGTCGCAGAACTCCAGCACGAACTGCGACATGGCCGCGATGTATTTCACGTCGCGCGCGTAGCGGACGATGGCACGCGGGAGCGATGGGTTGTAGAACATCAGGTCCACCCACTCGCGGCCCGTGACCCAGAGCTGGCCCTGGCACTGGTAGTAGTAGTCGTCCAGCCCCTTGCCGAGCAGGGCGGCCACGTGAACGCCAGCGGACGGGCACTTGATCTCCAAGAGCCCGTCCTTCCCGACCAGCCGGTCCGGCGAGGCCCCGTAGCGCCCGCAGTCCGAGAGCACGAATCCGACCTTGGCCGCGTCCACGTCGCGCTCGAACTCGTAGGCGGACGCCGCCTCCGGCTCCAGCTCGATGCCACGCTGCATCCAGTCGGTCATGACCTCGTCGGCCGGGAAGCCCAGCAGCCGCTCGGCCAAGAGCGTGCACATGTACTTGTCCTGCGATGCCGATGCCTTCAGGGTCTTGGGTGTCATGATGCTGTCGAACCGGCTGGCGGTCGGGATTCCGAGCCGTGCCTCCAGCCACTCGGGCGAGCCCTGCACCACGTCGAGCACTCTCATGGCGCGGCCGCCTTCCGCTTCTGCTCCAAGAGCCCGACCGCGTAGCCGTACCGGCCGCGCGCCAACTGGCCGAGCGACTGCACGCCCAGATGGGACAGGAAGCGCGCGCGATCCGCGCCCGCCTCCGCGATGAGCGAGTCGAGCGTCGCCACCTGCTCGTCGGTGAGCGTGCCGCCGTTGGTGGCGACGGCGCCCTGAGGCTCGGGGTCCGTGAGCGCCAGTCCCAAGATGGCCGTCAGCGCCTGTCGCTTGGCGAACGTCAGGGCCGCGCCGACCTTCTGCTGCTCGCTCATGGCCGACTGCGCCTCGGTCGGCAGCGTGAACTTGGACGTGACGCTGTGCCCGCCCGAGTGGCGCAGGATGCAGGTACACGTCAGCTTGCCGCCGTCCACCTCGCTGTCGAACGTGAACGACAGGCCGTTCTTGGACAAGTGCGGGCGGACCGTCTCGATGATCTGCTCCAGGTCGGCGAACGTGTACGAGAACTTGCCGCCGCCCTTGGTCACGATGTCCGCCTTGCTCGACTTGGGGACCGCCGGGACCGTGTTCTGGAATTCCGACAGGGCCGCGTAGAAGTCCAGCTCGGCGCGTCGGCGCTGCATGCGCTCTTGCAGCTCGACCAACTGCGTCAGCGCCCCGACCCCGTCCGGGCTCGCGAGCGCTCGCTCGAAGAGCGGCATCAACTGCAGCTCCCCCGCACCCGTCATGCCGTTGCTCGCCGCGAGCGGTCGCTCGGGGGCAAGTTCCAGCGCCTCGCCGGCTTCCACCGGCGCACTTCTCTTGTTGCTCATGCGTGCTCCTTTCGTGCTGCGTGGGTGGTGCGACTTCTGCTGCGGGTGGTACAGCTTGGCGGCCGGTGGATGGGTGTCCGTGTGGCACCGCTCCGATTCGCCCCTCGCGAGGGCTCGCTCCGCTGCCGGCCGCCGAAGGGTTATTCGATGGCCGGGAATCCGGCCTTGCCGAGTTCGTCCTCGCGGCGATCCATGAAGTCGTGCATCGCGCGGTGCGGAGTGATCCGAACCTCGGTCGGCGCGTAGTTCTCGCGCATCCCCTTGGCTTCGTCATTCGTAAGCACGATGGTCGTGTGCTCGGGCTCGCTGGCCCGACTCGCCAGGCAGGTGCTGTGCCGGCAGATCAACGCCACGCTCCCGCCCCTGGCCACGTGGGCCGCGCGCTGCATGAACTCCAGCCGCTTGGCCATGTGCTCGCAGAGCCGCGCCAGCTCGCGCAGCTCGGCGGCGTCGTTGAACCGCATGGCGACCGTGTCGGCCGGGACCAATATGGCGTTCGAGTCCGTCGAATCCTTGACCCAGCCGCCATCCGGCGCGTGCAACTCCAGCGTCACGGGCGCGGCCTCATCGGTGCGAATGGACGCGCGCTCCCACACGGAGAACTCCGGCTTCCGCGTGGCGGTCACGACGCAGCGGGTGCAGCCCCTATATTCGGTGTGCATCAGTACCCCCAGACGTGCAGCACGAGGGCTGCGATCAAAAGGACGAGTGCCAGGACGAGCGTGTCCGACGAGTCGTTGGGTGGTGCAGCCGGGTGTTTCATTCGCTCCACCAGTAGCGGGGCCGGTCCTGCTCGGCGAGCTTCCCGCTGATGCGCTTGGCGAGCCGCAATGCCCGCTTGGCGAGGCGCGGGTTCCTCTCCGAAAGCGTGCGCTTGATGGCGGCGAAGTAGGCGCGCACGAGCATGGCGCGGCTCACTTGCGCCGCTCCCGCCACTGCACGCGCGCGAGGTTGCCTGCCCCTATGACGACGTAGCAGGCGGTCGCCCCGAGCGCCGGAACCAGCGGCTCAATCGAGGGAGAAACATCGAACCCCACGGCCCGCAACAGCGCCGCGCCCAGCTTGCCGGTGGCGTAGTAGGTCGCACTGAACAGCGCCAGCAGCACGACGCCGACCGTCGCATCTTGCAGCAGGCGCTTCATCGCGCACCCCGCTGCCACTCGATGCGGATGGATCCCAGCAGGCTCGCCACCATGATCTTCGCCTCGCCCGAGGTCGGCACCACGTCCGGCGCCACGTACCACTCGGCGCACTCCGCGGCCCGCACGGCATCGCGCTCGCGCCGGCGTTCGGCGTGGAGCTTCCGAAGGAACGCCTGCGCCGCATCCCACGCGCGCGGCTTGTCGGCGCTCACTTGGCACCGCATTCGGCAGCCAGCATGGCCGCCCGGACGGACTGTCGCGCGGCCAGATCGGCCGGCGTCATCGCGCCACCCCGCTCATCGCGCACAGGACGGCGAGGCTCGCCCACGCGCAGAGGGTCAGGAGGGCGACCAGCGCCAAGTCGCGCACGGTGCGCAGCGTGACGAACCCAGCCTCGATGCGGCGCTCTTCGCGCTCGTTCAGGTGCAGGTCCTCGGCGAGCGCGCCATCCATCTCGTCCCTGAGCGCTTCGGCGCGGTCCACGGCGCCCAGATAGGCGCGCTCGCGGCAGGGGTAGCAGGTGTCGGAGCCGCACGACTGGCGGCCCACGTACGGGCAGGGCGCGTCCTTCCGCATCCCCTCGCCGTTGCACTGCGGGCACGCGCGATTGCCCGTGACCCAACCCGTGCCGTGGCAGTAGGCGCACATGTCGCCGCCCAGTCGCACGCGGCACTTGAGGCACAACGCGCGACCGCCGAGGAAGTCCTTCGCGTCCAGCGCGCACATCTTCTCACTGCAGAACTCGCATGAGGTGTGTACGAGGGGTCGTGCGCTGGTGGTCATCGCGCACCCCGCAGGATCGCAAGCACGTTCTTCTTCGTGCGCGGGCGCAGTTCGATGCGGTCCCAGATGGCGCGGTTGGAAGCGCTGAACGCTTCGTGTTCGACCAGTCGGTTGTGATAGGCGTCGGCGTTGGCGCGCAGCATCAGGGCATAGGCGAGCGCTGTCGTCGTGTCCTTCATGGTGGAGCCTCCTCGGGGAAGGGGCCGGTCAGGTGTTCGGTTCCATCCGGTTCTGCCTCACCTGACCGGCCCACGAGTGGACCGCACTTCAGCGGCTTCATCCGTGCCGCCGCTTCTTTCGGTCGCAGATTGGTGGCCGCGACGTGCGGAATCTATCGGCAGGTTGAAACGCTGTCAACACTATTTTCTCGTCCACGCGAAAGAAAGCTGGCGAGGGCCTGCCGCCGCCGGGGTGGCAACGAGCGTGCCATCGGCATCCCGCCCGGTCACGGCGTAGGCGTGGCTCCGGCCGTGGGCGTCCACGGCGTCCACCCCTATAATGGCCGAACGGCCCGCCGGGAGTAGGTATCCCCCGCACGGGCCGCCGTCCAGCCGTAGCCTTCGGTCTACCGCACCGCCTGCCGGGCGCGCCACGGCGTCAGGCGAGGTCCGAGTCGTCCGGCGCGGTCGGCCCCCTGCCGCTCCTGAGAACCGCCACCGCATCCGCCAACTTCAGCAGCTCGGCGACCACGGCCTCGGCAGACAGCACCTTCAGCAGGATGGCGTCCACCTCGTCGGACAGCTCGGGCCGGGCGAGCTTGATGGCCGCCGCTTGCGCTCGGAACCAGTCGTCCACGAACCGGAGTGCGGCCAGCACGATGCCGAGGCTCGGCAGCTTCGGCAGCCCGCTCACTTGGGGGCCGCCGAGCCGGTCCAGAACCGCCAGCGGATGCCGACCGTGTGCCGGAACTGCCGCGAGTCGATCCCGAGCGTGGTCGAGCCCACGAGCGAGATGTGGGGCACCTGCGGGTGCGCCACGGAGGGCGAGATGAGGTTGTACGCCCCGAACACGCCGGCCTCGAACTCAGCGTGGCGGCCCAGAAGCGGCTCGGAGTT